>JAFKFE010000399.1 GCA_017308345.1 Alphaproteobacteria bacterium
CGCCGCTCGTCCTCGGCGACATGGCCGAATGGGAAGCCTATCGCTGGCGGCTCGACGATATGTTTTCGGCCGAGGGCGTTCCGCTCAACATCTAGTTGGAGGCTTCCAATACGCTGGCGCTACTTGGTCTTGTAGCCGCAGGGCTCGGCGTGACTATCTATCCCGAGAGCCTCATCAACTTTCTCGGACGCAATGTCGAGGTCCGGCCAATCCTGCATCCGGTCTTTCGCACTCAGACGGTGCTCGTATGGAAGCGCACCAATCGCGCCAAGGCGGTGCTGAACTTCGTCGACGTGGCCAAGCACCTGCCGACACGCGGATGATCGTAATCAGCTGGGCACCGGATTACATGCAAATTGACTTGAGATGCCTATGCCGCCGGATCGCAGCTCGCATAAGCGCCTCGCATGCCAAGGGATCGCTCGCGAAAACATTGTGCTGCCGAGCCAAAAGCTCGCGATTCATTGCATGGATAACCGAAAAAGCGGTTATCCCGGGGATCGCTTTCTAAGCCGCAACCACGTTCAAGGGGTCATAACCGCAAATGCGGTTATGACCGGAAACGTCAAGACTGCCACTCGACGAGAGACCAAACGGCCGTCCTTGGGCTCTATGTCGCCTCCAGCGGCAGCTGGTGCCCTGCTCTCGGCCTGGGTTGCATGGAAACGTCGCAGCGGCGTAACAATGGCTGGTGGGCAACTATCCAGGCCGAGCGGGAAGGCGGCTGGCATGCTCCCAACCCGCTAACGGCTCGAAACCTCGACATGGGCCGCTATCGGCATGGAGTGACGATCGCCAAGCCTCCACACAAGAGGCCAGCGCAGAAGAATCAGCCCTTTTCTCCGTGTTGCCGGACCAAGGACATCAATCTTTGAAGTTTAACTCGGTCAAAGTTGTAAAGCTCGTGCCCCGCCTATAAGCTGCAGCGGCGAGATGACGGTCCGAACCGCGGAAATCGCGCCTCCCAGCTTCAGCAAATTCCTTCTGATAAAGTCATTGCTCATTCCAACTCCCACTGGGTTTTGATTCTGCTATCCGGTGATCGGCTCAAATCCGGTTTGTATACCGCTATCGTAAACCGATTTTCTTGATCTGACAGCCGAGCATCTCGAGGCCAAGCGACTTGGCTGACGGCTCGGGTAAGCAAACTTTACGCGGTTCAACTGAAGCCAATCTTGATGGTGATCGGCAGCGTGGGAGGGCCAACTGGGCGTGGTACGCAGCGGTCAAGGTCCTCCGAACCAGACTTCCGCTTCTTTCGCTGCGTTCCGAACGGATGCGATTAGCAACAGTAATTGGCGGATATCGACTTCTAATTTCCCGTGCCTCGGCCGCCTCCGTATTGTCCGAAGCGAGCTTGATCATCCCTTTTCGCGGTACGGAGGACACAATGAACATCTACGCCAAGGGCATGCCGAACGAACTATTGCGGCTGCAGAACATGCACAATGGCCAGAAGGTTGTCCCGACCTTCAGCGCCGCCGAAATGACACGCCGTCAGGACGGCCTGCGCAAGATCCTGGCCGAGCTGAGGCTCGACGGCGCCATCCTCACCTCCTACCACAACATCTGCTATTTCTCGGATTTCCTGTATTGCTACTTTGGCCGACGCTACGCCTTCGTGGTGACGGACAAGAAGGCGGTTTCCATTTCCGCCGGCATCGATGCGGGCCAGCCCTGGCGCCGCACCTTCGGCGACAACATCACCTATACCGACTGGCAGCGCGACAACTACTTCCATGCTCTCCAGCAACAGTTGCCGGGCGCAAAGCGTCTTGGCATCGAGTTCGATCATGTCAATCTCGACCTGCGCAATCTGCTGCAGGATGCCTTTCCGGGCGTTGAATTCGTCGATATCGGCGCACCGTCCATGTGGCTGCGCACCATTAAATCGGCAGAGGAAATCGCGCTGATCAAGGAAGGCGCTCGCACCGCCGATATCGGTGGCGGAGCCATCCGCAACGCCATCCGCGAGGGCGTTCCCGAATATGAGGTGGCGCTGACGGGTACCCAGACCATGGTTCGCCACATCGCCAAGACCTTCCCCCATGCAGAGTTGATGGACACCTGGGTCTGGTTCCAGTCCGGCGTGAACACGGACGGCGCCCACAATCCGGTGACATCCCGCAAGGTAGAGAAGGGCGATATTCTTTCGCTGAACTGCTTTCCGATGATCTCCGGCTACTACACCGCGCTGGAACGCACGCTGTTCCTCGATCATGCCAGCGACGAGCACCTGCGCATCTGGGAAATCAACTGCAAGGTGCACCGGCGCGGGCTGGAACTGCTGCGGCCGGGCGCGCGCTGCGGCGACGTGGCGACGGAGCTGAACGACATCTACCGCAGCCATGACCTGCTCGGCTACCGATCGTTCGGCTACGGGCACTCCTTCGGCGTGCTGTCGCACTATTACGGCCGCGAGGCGGGCGTGGAGCTGCGCGAAGACATCAATACCGTGCTGCAACCCGGCATGGTGGTTTCGATGGAACCGATGGTGACGCTGCCGGAAGGCATGCCCGGCGCCGGCGGCTATCGCGAGCACGACATCCTGGTCATCACCGAAGACGGCGCCGAGAACATCACGAAATTCCCGTTCGGCCCGGAACACAACATCGTCAAGGCCTGATTGCGGGTCAAAGTGCAAGCTGGCCTCGGCACAAGCCGAGGCCCGCTTGCATTTGTTCGGAAACGGGTGATCCTATGGGCGCAACATGCGCTCATAGTTGCGTCAGGGACCATCGATGCGCAGCATTCCCACCGATCTGCTTCGAGCCTTCGTCACCATCATCGACCTGCGCGGCTATACGCGGGCCGGCGAGCAGCTTGGCCGCACGCAGCCCGCGATCAGCCTGCAGATGAAGAAACTGCAGGACCTTCTCGGTGTCTCGCTGTTTGCGAAGGAAGGTGGCACGCAGCTAACCGAACAGGGTGAGCTGGTGGCCGGCTATGCACGCCAGATCCTGGCGCTCAACGACGAGATGATGCTCAAGCTTTCCAGCCGCGAAAGCACCGGGAAGCTGCGGCTCGGCATTCCCAACGATTATGCCGACCACTTCCTGCCTAGGTTGATGGCAAGCTTCGCGCGGGACGGCGCCGATATCACCTTCGATGTGGTCTGCGATATTTCGCACAACCTTCTGGAAGGCATGCGCAAGGGTCAGTACGACATCGTCGTGGCGATGACGCCGGACGGCCCTTCCGAGGGCGCATTCATGACCTGGAAGGAGCAACTGGCCTGGGTGGGTGCCGCCGAGCGTGGCGACGTGCTCGCGGGCAACCAAGAAAAAGGTCCGCTACGCATCGTCTGCTATCCGGAAGGCTGCCTCTACCGACGCAACATGCTGACGGCATTGCAGAGGGACGGACGCAGGTTCGAGATCGTCTACACAAGCCCCAGCCTGTCGGGCCTGGAGGCGGCGGTAGGGGCTGGTTTCGGCATGACCGTCCTTGCGCGCCGCATCGTGCCGTCCGCGCTACGCGTCGTCGAGCCAGCGGCGCATCTGCCTCGGCTGGCCGATGTCGTGGTGGGCATATATGTCAGCGCAGACCGAAAGCGATCGGCCGTCGCGCGCAGCTTCGCGGCGCGCTTTGCCGATATGTTCGTGGCGAGCGATTCCGGCGCGCTCGCCGGTTAGCCAAGACTTGAAAGCGCACCCGGCGCGATCGGGAACGACCTCGCTCCGTCAAGAAGCGGCGGTCCAAGACTCGCCCCGCCGTCACCCGATCACGCGAGCAGTTAGCACAAAGGCAAACGGCGATTACCCGGCGCGGCGACGCGTCAAGAACGCCAGGGCGAAAAACAGGATGACCGACAGCGCCAGAAGCAGCGTGGCGGCCGCCATGATGGTCGGATTGATCTGGTCGCGTATGCCTGAGAACATCTGCACCGGCAGCGTGCGCTGCTCGGCCGCTGTCATGAACAGGGCGACGACCACTTCGTCGAAGGAGGTCGCGAAAGCGAAGATCGCTCCCGATACCACCCCCGGCATGATGTTCGGCAACGTCACGCGGAAGAACGCCGAAGTAGGCGGCGCGCCGAGGCTCAAGGCTGCCCGCGTGAGGTTGGTGTCGTAGGTCGACAGCGTCGCGGTCACCGTGATGACCACGAAGGGCGTGGCGAGCGCCGTGTGGGCCAGCACAAGGCCGGATCGCGTGTTGGTCAGGCCGAACTGGCCGAAGAACAGGTAGCTGCCGACAGCGACGATCACGATCGGCACGATCATCGGCGAGATCAGCAGCGCCATGACGAGCCGCCGCGCCGGAAAATCAGGGCGCGAAATGCCGAGCGCCGCCAGGGTGCCGAGCGTCGTCGCCAATATTGTCGTGGCCACCGCCGCCACCGCGCTGTTGAAGATGGCCGTCATCCAGCGCGCGTTGCCGAAGAAGTCCTCGTACCAGCGCAGCGAATATTCCCGCACGGGCAAGGTGAAGAACGGGTCCTTGGAAAATGACAGCGGCACGATGATGAACAGCGGAGCGATCAGGAACAAGAGGACCGCGACCGCCAGCATGACGACGAGAGTTCGAAGCAGGCGTTCGGAAGGCGTTGCGTAAGAAGGCAGCCACATGGCGTCATCCGAGCTTGATCTTGTCCGCGCCGACGAGGCGGAGGAACAACAGGTAGATGGCGAGCGTCACGATCAGCAGCACGACACCGAGGCTGGCGGCCAGGCCCCAGTTGAGGTCGCGGTTGATGTAGACGGAGATGAAGTTCGACACCATCTGGTCGCGCGGGCCGCCCACCAGCGCCGGGGTGATGTAGTAGCCGAGCGACAGGATGAAGGTCATCAGGCAGCCCGCCACAACGCCGGGCAAGGTCTGCGGAGCATAGACCCGCCAGAAGGCCGAGGACGGCCCGGCGCCGAGCGAGCGGGCGGCGCGCAGCTGCGTGGCAGGGATGGCACGCATGACGCTGTAGATCGGCAGGATGGTGAAGGGCAGCTGTATATGCGTCATCGCGGTGACGGTGCCGAAGCGGGTGAAGATAAGCTGAAGCTGTTCGTCGGTCAGGTGCAGGCCGAGCAGTATGTCGTTGATGATGCCGTCCGACTGCAGCAGCACCACCCATGCGGTGGTGCGCACCAGCAGCGACGTCCATAGCGGCAGGAGCACCATAAGCATCATGATGCCAGCGATTGCCCGGGGCGCAATGGTCAGCACATAGGCAACGGGATAGCCCAGAAGCAGCGTGAACAGGGTCACCAAACCGGCCACGAACAGCGTGCGCCCCAGCACGTCGAGGAAGATCGCCTGGTCGCCATGGACAAGCGCGATGGAGCCGTCCGGGCCCTGCCTCAGATCGAGCGCAGTCAACAGGTAATACGGCGTAACGGGAGCGCCGTCACGCTTGATGACGGCCCATGTTTCCGGCGAGGCCCACTCCTGTCCAAGCTGGACGAACTTCTCCTTGTAGGGTCCACCGTTCGACCTCTCCACCATCCTGGCAGCCGCCAGAACGCGGCTTCGCATGCCGGAAATCTCGTAGTTCAATCTTTTGCCCAGCAGGGCCGCGGTGCTGTTGTCTTTGGCGACCTTCAGATCCTCGGCCAGCGCGGCGTAGACGGGCTCGTCCGGCGCGGATTTGCCGTCCCAGTCCTGCAGCGCTACCAGCGTGCGCGGCAGCACCACGCGCGTTTCTGGATTCGCGACCGCCGTGACCAGCAGGTAGAGGATGGGGGCGACGAAGGCGTCCGCGAGCAAGACAAGCAGCGGCAGCGCGAGCGAGAAGGCCGATCGCCGCGCCGGCCTGGCCGCCCGGCGCACGGCCATGAAGATGTTGATGCGATCGATGTCCACGTCGGTCATGACTCATGCCTCCAGCAGACGGCAGTCCCAGACGTTGCACTCGAGCGTCACGGCTTCGCCCGGCACGAAGGGCCCGGCGCGCCGTGCCGGAATACGCGCAGTGACGAGCTGCCCGCCGAACGCTTCCACCGACAAGCGCATATGATCGCCAAGGAAGAA
>JAFKFE010000400.1 GCA_017308345.1 Alphaproteobacteria bacterium
GGGTGACACCGGCGCGCGCCACCTGGTCGAGGCCGAGGGGCTAGACGTCATCGATGTCGAGATCGGGCAGGGCGCCTCGATCGATGTCGACACGCGCGAGGCGCTGGAAGGCGCGGGCGGCGTCCTGCAGGATTGACAAAGCAGAGCCGAATTTCGCATGCCTCTCGGCATGTCTTTTCGTTTCCGACTTTTCTTCGCCCTGATCTGCGCGGCGGCGCTTTCCCTCTCGGCCGCCGAGGGGCAGACGCTTTCGCTGAAGCCGTTCAAGGACGACCTCTTCGCCTATCCGGCAGCGCTCTCGACCGGCGACAATGGCGCCTATACCGTCCTCGACTATCATGAGATGCGCGACATCAATCAGCGTGACGAGGTGCCGGAAAAGCGCGTGCGTGCGCAATATACCGATCCCGGCGTGCGCAAGGTGCAGCAGGACCTGATGCTGAAGACCGACGCCGGCGACATCCGCCATGTCGCGGTGGGCAGGACGGAAGGTGCTTCCATCATCGTGCTCTATCTGCACGGGCAGGGCGGCAGCCGCAAGCAGGGCGTCGACGACTTCACCTTCGGCGGCAATTTCAACCGCATCAAGAACCTGATGGCCGCCAATAACGGGCTTTATCTTTCGCCGGATTTTCCCGATTACGGCGACAAGGGCGCGGCTCAGGTCGCGGCACTTATCGATCACTATGCCCAACAATCGCCGGGCGCGAAGATCTTCGTCGCCTGCGGCTCGATGGGCGGCATGATCTGCTGGAAGCTGGCGGATCGAAAGGATACTGGCGGCCGCATCAACGGCCTGCTGCTGCTCGGTTCATTATGGGATGACAGCTTCCTGACCAGCCCCGCCTTCAAGCGTCGCGTGCCGGTGTTCTTCGGGCAGGGCAGCCATGACATTGTCTTCCCGGTGGAGAAGCAGGAAGCTTTCTTCCGCTCGATCCTCGCCAGGAAGTCCTATCCGACACGCTTCGTGCGCTTCGAGACCGGCACGCATGGCACGCCGATCCGCATGGTCGACTGGCGCGGCACGTTGAACTGGATGCTGACGAAGGCGCCGTGACCTACAGGAATTACGGCGCGCTGTTGTAGTCGATGACCGTCTGCGGATTGATCTCGCCGTCATAGGAGGCATCGACGTCGTACTGGACGAGCGAGAAGTCGCCGTTGCGAAAGAGATAGGTCCCCGATGATGAGGCATCGCCGACACCACGCCATTTGTCGGAAGTGGTTATGGTTTTGGTGTTGTCGTCGTAGTCGGAGTTGGTCGCCCAGCCGCTCGTCCGGAAGCCGATGATGTGGATCCCCTCGACCTTGCCTTCGCTGTTGTTGTTCTCGTAGCGGATGTCGAGGTCCGGCTCGGTGAACTGCAACTGGGTCACGCCGTCGACATCGTTGGCGATGTAGTAGACCGCCGTCTCGTTATAGGCGGCCATCGAGCAGAAGAAGCGGAACAGCCGCGTCTCGCGCTCCGGGTCGCTGGGCTGGGCGTCCTTGTCCTTGTAGTGGATGGAATAAGCTTCGGGCTCGCCGATCGGCTTGCCATCCGGATCCTGTTTGTCGCACTGGTCCCCATAGGTGGCGAGGAATGCCTTCTTGGCCTGTTCCAGCGCCTCGTCCTTCTTTGGCGGTGGCGGACCGTCGCCGCAGCTTGCCGGCACGGCGCTGTCGAAATCCTCGGTCGACGGCTTCAACGCGCCCTTGTCGATGAAGATCGGCTGGAAGGGCGGCTCCTGGATCTGCGCATTGACCTGGCGGACCGTGTAGCAGCCGGCGAAAACCTTGGCGTCGCCGTTCTTGTCTGTCGCCTGGATGGCGACCGGGACACTGTGATAGATGCTGCCGGCCGCGCCTTCGTCCGATACGGTGCCTGTCTTGATCTCAACGTTGGCGGTGCCGTCGTAACCCTTGACGAAGGCGTTGAAGTCCTTTGCCGGCTTGGTATCGCCGAAATAACCCCATGCCCGGGCGAATTCGTGGCGGTTGATGGCGCTGTAGAGCGAATGAATGACGGCGTCGGCGCTGGACCTGTCGTCGATATAGGGCGCGTCGGCCGCGAGCGCGGATTGCGTGAAGGCGGCCAGTGAGAAAAAGACAGTCGCTGCGAAAGTGGCTCTTTTCATCGAATCCTCCGCTCGGTAACGAAAATACTACCACGGCGATTGCGGCGGCGCGGTGACGCCATGGCTGACGCCGCTTGAAGAATCGTGGTGGGAGGCGCTAGGTCACGGCCCGCGGCGCTGGGGCCGCTCGGGAGGTTACCGGTGACCATTTCCATGTATGACATATCCGTGGGCGTCTTCTCCGCCCGGCTGAAGGCGCTGGCAAGTGTGCTGACGGCGGCGGAGCAGAATGCCGGGGAGCGCAAGATCGATCCGCAGGTGTTCCTCACCGCGCGGCTGGCGCCCGACATGTTCGCGCTGGCCAGGCAGGTCCAGATCGCCACCGACCATGCCAAGGGCGCGCCGTCGCGGCTCGCCGGCCGCGAGGTGCCGAAATACGAGGACAATGAAGCGAGCTTTGCCGATCTGCAGGCCCGAATCGCCAAGACGCTCGATCATCTGGCGACGTTCACGGCGGCGGATCTGGAGGGATCGGAAGACAGGACGGTCGAATTAAGGCTCGGCGGCCGCGAAGCCACGTTGCCAGGCCTGCAGTACCTGCTCAACGTGGCGACGCCGAATTTCTACTTCCACGTCACGACAGCCTACGACATCCTGCGCCACAACGGCGTGCCGCTCGGCAAGCAGACTTTCCTCGGAAATCGCTGATTTTTGAATGGCTTGGAGGTTTCCCGGCAATCCCGGGAAACCTCTTTGGTGCAGCTCGGTTCAGCGGATCGCCATTTCGCGCGCGATGCGCGGAAAATCCGCCGGCTTGATGCCGATGTCGGCGCGGTCGGCATTGCTCATCGCGTTCAGAAGCGCGAGCGCCGCGCGGTAACGCTGGCGTTCCTGCGGCCGCGGCCGCGCGAACATTTCAGTGAAGAACCCCATGACTCAGTTGCCCCTGTTGGTTCCTCCCGACCGCAAGATATAGGCGATTTGTTAAAATTGTGCAGTGCAGCAATTGCATGGCTGCCATGCCGTGCGAATTTTTTCGCGCCACAATCGATTTTGCGTGAAACTTTTCGGCAGGCTCAACCGTAAGCACCGTGCCGGCACATGGCTGGCTTTTTCCTCGCCACTCCTGGCGATCTTGCCGGACTGCCCGAAAAGGCAGTCCGGCTTTTTATTTGATGCCTTCCGGCCGGCAAGATACCTGCAATTGTTAACGTCGCCAGAAGTCATTTTTAACGAGGGCGCCCTATGTTCATGGCATCAACGCATGCCGTCACGACAGGGAGGCTGAGATCGGCACCGGGAACAAGCTCGATTTCGCTTCGTTGCTCGACGACCTGATCGTCGCCTCGGAGAAAGGCGAGGAAGAGGGCGCCCGGCCGTCGATTCCCTTCGACTATCTGTCCGTGGCCGATGAACTTCATTCCGGCCGCATCACGGTGGCGGGTGAGAGCGTCGCCGCCGAATATCGCGAGCAAGGCGCCGATCTCGCGGCCGAGTTCGCCGCGCTTCTCGACCAGGCGAAACTGGCGCTTACGGATGAAGAACATCGGCCGGAGGAGAGGCTGCCGCCGATCGATCCCGAGGCGATCGCCGGCGAGCTCGGCCTCGACCGTCCGGCCAAGAACGCCGATTTCGGCCGCATCCGCCGCAACTTCGCCTTCGCCAATCATCCGGACCGCGTCGCGCCGCATCTGCGCCAGCGCGCCATGATCCGCATGCAGGTGGCCAACATGCTGATCGACGAGGCCAAGCGGCGCGCTTTGGCGGCCACCCGGCGCTAGCCGCGCGGAGTTCACTTAAAAGTCTGAGACAGTAGGGCTTGGAGAAACTCCAGCCTGTGCTTTATGCTTGAACTTCCTCCCCGCGCTGCCCGCGCAACCTCCCGCCGGAGACATTCCATGCACAAACGCCGCCTCGGTCGGACCGATCTCCTTGTTTCGCAAATCTGTCTCGGCTCGATGACCTGGGGTCAGCAGAACACCGAGGCCGAAGGTCATGCGCAGATGGATCTGGCGTTCTCGCGCGGGGTCAATTTCATCGATACGGCCGAGCTTTACCCGATCCCGCCCAAGGCGGAGACGCAAGGGCGCACCGAGAAGACAATCGGCAGCTGGATAAAGGCCAATCGCAACCGCGACAAGGTCATCCTTGCCTCGAAAGTGGTCGGCCGCACGGCCAACACATGGTTCCGCGGCGGCCGCCCGTCGAAGCTGGTGCGCGCCGACATTTTCGATGCGATCGAGAAATCGCTGGCCAAGCTCGGCACCGACTATATCGACCTCTACCAGATCCACTGGCCGGACCGGGACATTCCGTGGGGCTCTAACCCGACGCGCGTCGGGGCGGTGGAGCGTCGCGCGGACGCGGCAGGCGCTTCGGGAGACGAGACGCCGATTGCCGAAACGCTCGGCGTCTTCGAGGAACTGGTGAAGGCGGGCAAAATCCGCCATCTCGGTCTCTCGAACGAAAGCTCCTGGGGCGTCATGCGCTTCGTCTTCGAGGCCGAAAAGGGTACGGGTCCGCGCGTCGCCTCACTGCAGAATGCCTACAGTCTGGTCAACCGCACGTTCGAGGTGAACCTTGCCGAGGTCTGCGCGCGCGAGGAGATCGCGTTTCTCCCCTATTCGCCGCTCGCGCAGGGCTATTTGACCGGGAAGTACGACCATGGCGCGCGGCCGCAGGGATCGCGCTCGCAGCTCTTCAACCGCGGCCAGCGCTACGAGACGCCGAATGCGGCGGAAGTGCTGCTCGAATACAACGAATTGGCGCGCTCCTTCGGCATGGAGCCGGCGCTCTTCGCCAACGCCTATGTGGCGAGCCGGCCCTTCGTGACCGCGAATATCGTTGGCGCGACGACCATCGCGCAGCTTGAGATGGCGCTGTCCTCGGCCGGCGTCAACTGGACGGAGGAGATGCAGAAGGCGGTCGACGCCGTACACCAGCGCGTCGGCAATCCGTGCCCCTGATCGGGAGCCCAGAAACAAAGGTATGGAGACGATGGCGAATTTTCCGATCGAGGCCGTGCGCGGCAGATTTCCGGCGCTTTCGCTGACCGATAAAGGGCTTCGGCGCATCTATCTGGACAATCCGGCCGGCACCCAGGTGCCGCAGACCGTGGCGGACGCCGTATCGCGCTGCCTGCTCAACACCAACGCCAATCTGGGCGGTTTCTTCGAAACCACGGTGGCGGCGCAGCAGGTGGTCGACGGGGCGCATGCCGCGATGGCCGATTTCCTCAATGCCGCAAGCGCCGAGGAGATCGTCATCGGCGCCAACATGACGACGCTGACCTACCACATGTCGCGCACGCTCGGCCGCACGATGAAGCCGGGCGATGAAATCATCGTCACCCGCATGGACCATGAGGGCAACGTCTCGCCCTGGTTGCAGCTTGCCGAGGATCTCGGCCTTGCCGTGCGCTTCCTGCCGTTCGACGAAACGAGCTGGCAGGTGGAGGAGGCGGCGCTCAAGGCACTGCTTTCGGAAAAGACGCGGCTCGTCGCGCTGAACTATGCCTCGAACCTCACCGGCTCCATCAACCGGGTGCAGGCGCTGACGGCGATCGCTAGGCAGGCCGGCGCGATGGTCTATGTCGACGCCGTGCAATTCGCGCCGCATGGGCTGATCGACGTTCAGGCGCTCGGCTGCGATTTCCTGATCTGCTCTGCTTACAAGTTCTTCGGGCCGCATATGGGCATATTGTGGGGACGGCACGACGTCATCGACGGGCTCAAGCCCTACAAATGCCGCTGCTCGTCCAACGGGCTGCCGGAGCGGTTCGAACTCGGTACGCCGCAGATCGAGCTGATGGCCGGGCTGACGGCGGCAGTCGATTATTTCGCCGATCTCGGCGCGGCGGCCGGTGAGGCGGGGTCGCGGCGGCAAAGGATCGCAAAGGCG
>JAFKFE010000401.1 GCA_017308345.1 Alphaproteobacteria bacterium
GCTCGGCTTCGTCTGCGGGCCCGACGATCTTGTCGTGGACGAGGCCGGCCGGCCGGCCCGCATCGACAAGGCCTATTCCTGGGAGGCGCCTTTAGCCGCGCGCGGGCTGATGCACTCCGTCATCCGCAACGCCTGGGCCGGCGACCCTTATCCAATCGACACGCTGTTCATGTACATGTCGAACATGGCGTGGAACTCCTCGATGAACACCGTCGAGACGATCCGCATGCTGACCGACGCGGATGACGCGGGCGCCTACAAGATCCCGTTCATCATCTACTCCGACGCCTATTATTCCGAGACCGTGCCCTTCGCGGACCTGGTGCTGCCCGACACCACCTATCTCGAGCGGCACGACTGCATCAGCCTGCTCGACCGGCCGATCAGCCATGCCGACGGGGCCGCCGACGCCATCCGCCATCCGGTGGTGCAACCCGATCGCGACGTGCGGCCGTTCCAGTCGGTGCTGATCGAGCTCGGCGCGCGGCTCGGCCTGCCCGGCTTCATCAACGAGGACGGTTCAGCCAAATACCGCGACTATGCCGATTACATCGTCAACCATCAGCGCACGCCCGGAATCGGCCCTTTGGCCGGCTGGCGCGGCGCCAATGGCGGCTCGATCGGCAGGGGCGACGCCAACCCCGACCAATTGCAGCGCTACATCGACAATGGCGGCTTCTGGCACCACGAATTCGCCGGCGACCAGCGCTACTACAAGATGGGCAACCGCGCCTATCTCGAGCTCGCGGTCGAACTGGGTTTCATCCCCAAAGCCGAGCCAATCATCTTCCAGCTTTACTCCGAGCCCATGCAGCGCTTTCGTCTCGCCGCGCGCGGCCATGGCAAGACGCAGCCGCCCGATGCAGAGCGGGGCCGCATCGAAGCCTATATGGACCCGCTGCCCTTCTGGTATGCGCCCTTCGAGGAGGCCACCGTCGATCTCGAAAAATATCCGCTGCATGCGCTGACGCAGCGGCCGATGCATATGTACCATTCCTGGGGCTCGCAGAATGCGTGGCTGCGGCAGATCACCAGCCAGAACCGACTGTTCGTTCACAGCCAGACGGCCGCCAGGCTTGGCCTCGCCGATGACGACTGGGTCTGGATCGAGAGCATCAACGGCCGGGTGAAGGGCCAGATCAGGCTGATCGACGGCGTGAACCCCGACACGGTCTGGACCTGGAACGCGATCGGCAAGCGACGCGGCAGCTGGGGCCTGAAGGACGACGCGGCGGAAAGCAACCGCGGCTTCCTGCTCAACCACGTCATCGGCGACCAGACGCCCACCGACGCCAACGGCAAGCGCTATTCGAACTCCGATCCCGTCACCGGCCAGGCGGCATGGTTCGATTTGCGCGTGCGCATCGTCAAATGCGCTGCGGACCAAGCCGGCTTCACCGAGCCGCAATTCGAGCGTTTCGCGCAACCGCCAAATGCCGAGCCTTCGCCGGACGTGCTTCGCTTCGGCGCGGCGTTCCGCATGAAGAGGGAAGCCGCCGAATGACCTGCCTTCCCGCTCGAACCGACAGGAAGCTCGGCCTCGTCATCGACCTCGACACCTGCGTCGGCTGCCAGGCCTGCGTCACCGCCTGCAAGGAGTGGAATACCGGCGGCCATATGGCGCCGCTGACAGACACCGATCCTTATGGCGGGCATGTCGACGGCGTCTGGTTCAACCGCGTGCACAGTTACGAACACACCACGGAGCGCGGCGGACGCACGGTGAATTTCCCGCGCTCTTGCCTGCATTGCGAGCAGCCGGCCTGCGTCACCGTCTGCCCGACCGGCGCCTCCTACAAGCGCGTCTCGGACGGCATCGTGCTGGTCGATGAGGATAAATGCATCGGCTGCAAACTGTGCAGCTGGGCCTGCCCCTATGGCGCGCGCGAGTTCGATACCGATGTCGGCGTGATGAAGAAATGCACGCTCTGCGTCGACCGCATCTACAACGACAATCTGGCGGCGGATGACCGCGTGCCTGCCTGCGTCGCCGCCTGTCCGACCAGCGCCCGGCATTTCGGCGACCTCGGCGATCCGGCCTCGGCGATTTCGCAGCTTGTCGAGGAGCGTGGCGGCGTGGCGCTTATGCCGGAGCTCGGCTACAGGCCGACCAACAGATATCTGCCGCCGCGCGCCCGCAGCGAACGCGCGTCCAAGGTCGACGCGCCGGCGCTGGAGCCGATCAAGGCCGAGGGCGGCTTCCTCGGCTGGATCGACCGCATGCTTTCGGACTGATCATGCATCCCGCCTTCTCGGTCGTCTTCTTCACCACCGCCACCGGCGCCGGCTACGGCCTTTTGGCGCTGCTCGGCCTGCTCGGCGGGTTTGGCGTGATCCCGGCCGATTTCTGGCTCGGCCTCATCGGCATGGCGTTGGCGCTCGGCCTGATCGCGGCCGGCCTGTTGTCCTCCACGGGCCATCTCGGCCGGCCCGAGCGCGCGTGGCGCGCCTTCTCGCAATGGCGCAGCTCGTGGCTGTCGCGCGAAGGCGTGGCGTCGGTCGCTACCTTCATTCCGGCTTGTATGTTCGGTATCGGCTGGGTGTTTTTCGGCCGCAGCGGTGGCTGGGTCGCGGTGGCCGGCCTGCTGACGGCGGCAGGCGCGGTGGTAACAGTCTGCACGACCGGAATGATCTATGCGTCGCTCAAGCCGATAGCGCAGTGGCACAGCCGCTATACTTTGCCGGCTTATCTTATCTTCGCAACGATGACCGGAAGCGTTCTCGGCAACGCCTTGCTTCAGGTGTTCAAGCTGGGTTCGACGGCGATGCTTGTCTGGGCGTTGCTTGCCACGCTCGCCGGCTGGGGCTGGAAACTGGCGACCTGGCGCCACGACGACCGGCTGGAGATCCCGACCACCGCCAACACGGCGACCGGCCTCGCCGGCGGCACGGTGCGGTCGATCGAGTGGCCGCATACGGAAGAGAACTACCTGCTCAAGGAAATGGGTTTCCGCATCGCCCGCAAGCATAGCGCGAAGCTGCGGCGGATCACACACACACTGGCCTTCGCCGTGCCTGCCATCCTGCTGGCGATCGTATACTTCTTGCCATGGCCGTTGGGCGCGATCGCATCCGTGCTGGCAGCGCCGCTGCAATTCGCCGGCATGTTCGTCGAGCGCTGGCTGTTCTTCGCCGAAGCGAAGCACACGGTCACGCTTTACTATGGCAGATAAGGGATCAACCCGGCCGCAGCATCGAGCCGGAGATCGCAAAAATGCGCTCGGCGCCCAGCATATAGGCAACCAGCGTTTCAAGCCGGAACAGGCCGGCATAGGCGCGGTCGAGCACGTTGAGCGAGCCGGTATAGGCGCCGAAGGCCGGCATGATCATGCGGCCGCCGTCGCCGGCGAAGCAGCGCCGCCTGACCGAGCGGCCACGCTGGACGATGCGCGCGCAAGGGTGGAGATGGCCTGAAATCTCGCCTTCGACGCGTATCTTGGACGGCTCGTGGCGGAAGAGCAGCGAGCCTATGGCGAGCTCCCGCACCGTGTCGCCGGGCAGGTCGGCCGGCGCTTCAGGGTCGTGGTTGCCGGCGACCCAAAACCAGTCGCGGCCGGCCATCATCGCCTCCAGCCGTTCGCGAAAACTCGAATGCATGCGCTCGGCGCCGCCGCCGTCGTGGAAAGAGTCGCCGAGGCTGACGACGATCCGCGGCTGGTAGTCGGCGATAACGGCCTGCAACTGAAGCAAGGTCGCGCCAGTATCGTAAGGCGGGATCAGCGCGCCGCGCCTGGCGAAGGACGAGCCTTTTTCGAGATGCAGGTCGGAGACCGCGAGCAGCCGCAGGTCCGGGAAATAGAGAACGCCGCGCCGGTCGCAGACCGCCCGTTCGCCGGCGATGCCGACAAGGTCGGCCTCGGCGATCAGCGTTGCGCGCGACAGCGAAAAATTCATCCCCTCTTGGCCTTTCTCAGGTCATCACGCCCGGCCGCCCATGGCTTCCTCGACGAGGTCGGCGGCTTCCATCAGGAGCGTATCGTTGGCGCCGCCATTGACCGATTCCTTGCCGATCTCCAGCATCACGGGCACCGCCAGCGGCGAAATCTGGTCGAGACGCTTATGCACGATTCGACCGCGCACGCGCGAGAGCATCTCGCCAAGTCTGCTGACGTCGAGCAATCCGGCAGAGGCGTCGGTGCGTGTCGCTTGCAGCAGGATGTGGTCCGGCTCGTGGCTGCGCAGCACGTCGTAGATGAGGTCGGCCGAGACCGTCACCTGGCGCCCGCTCTTTTCCTGGCCGGGATAGCGCTTCTCGATCAGACCGGCGATGACGGCGCAGTTGCGGAAGGTGCGTTTCAGCATCCAGCTGTCGTTCAGCCAGGCCTCCAGATCGTCACCCAGCATGTCCTCGTCGAAAAGCTGGCCAAGCGACGGCTTCCTGGCCTTGAACAGCGCCGCCATGTCGTCCAGAGCCCACACCGCGAGCGAGTAATCGGTGGCGACGAAGCCGAGCGGCCTGGCATGGGCGCGCTCCAGCCGGCGCGCCAAAAGCATGCCGAGCGTCTGGTGCGCCAGCCGGCCCTCGAAAGGATAGCAGACCATGTAATGGCGGTTGCCGCGCGGAAAGGTCTCGACCAGAAGGTCGCCGCGCTTCGGCAGCACCGACTTCTCCTCCTGGATCCGCAGCCAGTCGGCCACCTGTTCGGGCAGGATCTTCCAGCGATCCCGGTCGGCGAGCATGCCGCGCACCTGCTCGGCCAGATAGGTCGACAGCGGGAATTTGCCGCCGGCATAGGACGGCACGATGATGTTGGCGCCGGCGCCGTTGGACACGATGCACTCATTCTCGCGGATGCCTTCGAAGCGCAGCACCTTGCCGGCGAAGAGGAAGTTGTCGCCCGGGCGCAGCGTCTCGGCGAAATACTCCTCGATCTTGCCGAGCACCGGCCCGCCGCGGCCAGCCATTCCCCGCCCCTGCCGGACATAGCGGATATTGAGTTCCGGCATTTCGACGATGGTGCCGACATTTAGCCTGTATTGCTGCGCGACGCGGGGGTGCGAGACGCGCCACAGCCCGTCCTTGTTGCGGCGGATGCGGGCATAGCGCTCATAGTTCTTCAGCGCGTAGCCGCCGGTGGCAACGAAGTCGACGACGCGGTCGAAGGTCTCGCGCTCCAGGGTCGCATAAGGCGCGGCGCCGCGCACCTCCTCGAACAGGAGGTCGGCATCGAAAGGACCCCCGCAGGCGACGCCCAGCACATGCTGCGACAACACGTCGAGCGCGCCCTTGATCAGCGGCGGCGTGTCCTGCGCGCCGAGATAGTTGGCGTCGAGCGCGGCGCGGCATTCCAGCACCTCGAAGCGGTTGGCCGGGATCAGGATCGCCTTCGAGGGCTCGTCCATGCGGTGGTTGGCGCGGCCGATCCGCTGCGCCAGGCGGCTGGCGCCCTTCGGCGCGCCGACATGCACGACGAGGTCGACATCGCCCCAGTCGATGCCGAGGTCGAGCGTCGAGGTGGCGACGATGGCGCGCAGCGCGTTGTCGGCCATCGCCTTTTCGACGCGCCGGCGCTGGCCGACATCGAGCGACCCGTGATGGAGCGCAATGGGGAGCGAGTCGTCATTGGCCCGCCACAGTTCCTGGAACAAAAGCTCGGCCTGACTGCGCGTGTTGACGAAGAGGAGCGTGGTGCGGTGCTCCTTGATTGCCTCATAGATTTCGGGAATGGCGTAGCGGGCCGAATGACCGGACCAGGGGACGCGCTCACGCGAGTCGAGGATCGAGATGTCTGGCTTGGCGCCGCCGGCGACCGTGATCAACCCGGCCATCTCGGGGTTCTTTGAGCTTTTGGGTGGATTCTGGGCGACCAGCCAGCGCCGCAATTCGTCGGGCTCGGCCACGGTGGCTGACAGGCCTATGGTCTGCAGCTTGGGAACGAAGGCGCGCAACCGCGCCAGGCCGAGCGCCAGCAGATGCCCGCGCCTGGAGGTGACCAGCGAGTGCAATTCATC
>JAFKFE010000402.1 GCA_017308345.1 Alphaproteobacteria bacterium
TGATCGGCATTGCCAACGGCGCGTGGGGCACGCTGGGCGCCGTCTACGGCGCCCGCATCGGCATCTCGACCGCCGAGATCGCTCTCATGATGAGCCTTGTGGTCGTCGCCGGCGCCGCCATGCAGCTTCCGGCCGGGCGCCTGTCGGATACAACCGACCGCCGCTTCGTGCTGGCCGGCGCCGCCTTCGGCGCGGCCTTGGTCGCGGTGCTGATCTTCCTGCTTGAGCCGCGTTCGGGCGTCTTCGTCATCGTGCTGACCGCGGCCTATGGCGCCTTCGCCTACACGCTCTATTCAATCGCGGTGGCCCACGCCAACGACCATGCCCGCGCCGAGGACTTCGTCAAGGTTTCGGGCGGCCTGCTCCTGCTCTACGGCTTCGGCACCATGATCGGCCCGCTTCTGGCCGCGGCCTTGATGGGCGCGGTGCGTCCGGAGGGGCTTTTCCTTGCGACCGCGCTCGCGCATCTCAGCCTTGCCGGCTACACGCTTCTGCGCATCCGCGCCCGCGCGCCGGTGCCGATCGAAAACCGCGACGCCTTCAAGACGCAGCCCGCCGACCGCGCGGTCACGCCCGAAGCGTTGCGGCTCGATCCGCGCAGAAAGATTGAAACCAATAGTTGAGATTCGCAGGACTTTGCCTCACAAATAAAGGCATGATGTTTTCTGACGCCTTTGTGGCGATAGCCGACCCGAACAGACGTTATCTCTTGGAAGAACTCCGACGCGGCCCGAAGACGGTGAACGAATTGGCGGCCGGACTGCCCGTGTCACGCCCGGCCGTTTCCCAGCATCTGAAGGTTCTGCTCGATGCCGGCCTGGTCAATGCCAGGGCCGAAGGCACAAGGCGCGTTTATGCTGTCAGCAGCGCCGGCTTCCTCAGGCTCAACATCTGGCTCGACCAGTTCTGGGAAACGTCGCCGGGGGAGTGATCCGCGGGTGCCGGCGACGGCCGCGCGAGAAGGTGATCATGCCTGGCGGCAATCCGCGGGCATCGGGACACGGCCTCATTCCGCCGCCGCAAGTACCGCGCCGAGTGCGTCGAGCAGCTCGCCCGTTCCGTGCTCGCGCGTGGCCGGTATGTCGATGCCGTCGAAGAATGCCCCCTGCTCCGTCAGGACAAGTCGCGTGCCCTTGCCTTCCGCGATGAGCTCGATGGTTGCAAGCGAGACCGAAACGCGGGTTTCGCCGAACAGCAGTTCGTAGCTGTAGACGATGCGCTGGTTGGGCACGATGTCCTGGTAGACCGCGTTGTAGAAATGCATCTGCCCGTCGCTGGGGCAGCCGGCGTTCACCTCCTTGCCGCCGACACGAAAGTCCATTTCATGCCGGCTCGGCATCGGATTGTCGGGATCGACGAACCAGCGCTTCTTGGCCGCCGGATCACTCAGCGCGAAATAGACCTTGGCCGGCGCCGCCGGATAGACACGCTCGATGACGAAGGTGGAGTGGACGACCGATCGTTCGCGCATAGCGGCTCCTTCAGGTTTCATCTTTGGTTTCAGCAAGGAAATCGCCCAGAAGGTCGAGCCGGCGCTCCCAGGCGAGCCGCCGCTCGTTGATCCAGTGCTCGGCGGCCCGAAGCGCCTGCGGCTCGATCCGGCAGGTACGCACCCGGCCAAGCTTCTCGGTCCTGACCAGGCCGCTTGCCTCGAGCACGTTGAGATGCTGGACGACAGCCGACAATGACATCGCCAGCGGTTCGGCCAGCTGGCTGACCGATGCCGGCCCGCGCGACAGCCGATCCACCATCTGCCGCCGCGCGGGATCGGCGAGCGCCTGGAACATCAGGTCGAGCTGGGCGGGATCGTGCAGCATGGCCGGCTAGCCGTTATTATACGGAAAGAACTTGAAGTAAGGTCCGGCTTCCTCGATGACGCGAGCGAAGGACGGCCGCGCGAGCAGCCGGTCGTGGTAGCGTTTCACCGCCGGGAACTTGTCGCCGAACGGCTCGACCTTGTTGGCGTAGAACAAAGCCGGCGAGGCGGCGCAGTCGGCCATGGTGAAGGTTTCGCCCACCGCCCAGGTCTTGCCCTGCATCTCCGCTTCGATGATGGCGTAGGAGTTGCGCAACTGCGCGCGAGCCTCCTCGACCCCGAATGGATCGGTCTGATCCTTTGGCCGCAGCCTGTCGCCGACGATCTTCTGCATCGGATGCTGCACATGGAAATCGTAGAAGCGGTCGGCCTGGCGGACCTGAAGGGCGAGATCGATGTCGGCGGGAACGAGCTCGACCGGCCCCGGATAACGCGCGGCGAGATATTCGATGACGATGGTCGATTCCAGCACCGTGCGGCCCCGCGCATCGTCACGCAGCGCCGGCATCTTGCCGGTCGGCGACACCTTCAGGAAGGCCGCGCGGGAAGCCTCGTCGCCGAGATCGACAATGACCGGCTCGAACGGCGTGCCATTCTCATACAGCGCGATCAGCGGCTTCCAGCAGAACGAGGCCAACGGATGGAAATGCAGCGTCACGGACATTCCGGCTCCCTTTCGCAATCGGCGATCCGATCAATACTGAAGTGATTGCTTCACTATTGCCGTGGACGATTTGAGTCAAGGCCGCATCTGTCGGCGCCGCCAAGCGGCCGCGCGGCGAGCCGCCGGCGGAAGGTTTCGGGTCACCTGAACCGGATTCAGGCGGCGCGCTTCAGGATGACGAAGCGACGAAGGTCGCGGGAATCAGATGCCCTCGCCGGCCAGTTCCTCGGACAGCGTCGAAACCTGGTTCTGGGCGCTACGCATCATCGGATAGATCGCGAGCACCTTTTGCCAGGCCTCCAGCGCCGATTGCTTGTGGCCGGTCTCGGCCATGATCTGGGCGAGGCCCGAGAGCGCGCCGAAATGGCGGGGCTCGAGCTGCAAGGTGCGGTCGATGTCGGCCATCGACTTCCCGTAATTCTTCATCAGGAAATGCACGGTGGCGCGGCGGTTCCAGCCTTCGGCGTAGTCAGGCTGCAGGGTCACCACCTGGTCGAGGAAATCGAGCGCGACATCGAATTTCTGGTCTTCGGTCGCCTTTTGCGCCCACTGCATCATCAGGTCGACCGAGGCGCTGCCGGACTGGTTCCACTCGTTCCAGATGCGGCCGGCGATGCGCTCGGCGGCCTTTTCGTTGCGCTCGCGCTTCAACTCGGCGAAGAGCTGGTCGAGGCGGCCCTGTTTGGTCGGAGCGGCCGGCGGCGGCGTCGCGGCATCTGGAGGCAGCGCGCCTTGCACCTCTTCCGCGCCTGCGGGCAAAGCCGTGCCGGACAGCAAAAGGGCGGTGAGAAATGCAAAACGAATCCGCATCGCCGGAATCTAATCCCGGACGGCGGATCGTCCAAATGATTTTAGCGTGAGAGGGCCGGCGAACCGGCAATCGACATCAGCGCGGCTGGGCGACAATGCACCAAACCGCGCGCAGCAAGCGACAGCAAGCTGCGCGCAGCAAGTCTCAGCCCTGGCGCGCCTTGTAGCGCGGAGCGGTCTTGTTGATGATGTAGATGCGTCCCTTGCGGCGAACCAGCCGGTTGTCGCGGTGACGCGCCTTGAGCGCCTTGAGCGAATTCTTGATCTTCATGGTCTTGCCTGTTCGGTCAGGGCCCGTCCCGGGCCGAATTTTAAAGGCGCGCCCGGAAAAAAGCGCGCCTTTGAACTTGCGTGGCTCATAAACGAGGAGTGTTGCTCGTGTCAACCACATGCGCGCGCTTGGCTGGGATTTACGGCAAGCCCGGGGTTATCGCGGCCGGATGAGGCGCGTGAAATGGCCCATCTTGCGGCCGGGGCGCGACTCGGCCTTGCCGTAGAGATGCAGCATGAGGTCGGGCTCATTAAGCAGCGCCGGCACCTTCAGCATGTCGTCGCCGATCAGGTTTTCCATCACGCAGTCGAAATGCCGGGCGGGCGAGCCCAGTGGCAGGCCGGCGACGGCGCGGATATGCTGCTCGAACTGCGAGATGACGCAAGCCGCCTCCGTCCAGTGGCCGGAATTGTGCACCCGCGGCGCCAGCTCGTTGGCCAGAAGCGAACCGTCGGCAAGCACGAAGAACTCGACGCCGATGACGCCGACATAGTCGAGCGCCGACAGGATCTTCGCGGCCGCATCCTTGGCGGCGGCCGCCGTTTGCGGGCCGATGGCCGCCGGCAATGTCGATGTTCGCAGGATGCCTTCGCTGTGGACGTTTTCGGCCGGATCGAAGGCGGCGATGGTTCCGTCGAGGCCGCGCGCGGCGATCACCGAAATCTCGCGCTCGAAAGCGACGAATGATTCCAGGATCAGCGGCACATTGCCCATCGCCTCGCAGGCGCCGGCAAAGCCGCCCGTCTCCATGTTGCGGAAGACGCGCTGGCCCTTGCCGTCATAGCCCATGCGGCGGGTTTTCAGCACGCCGCTGCCGTTGAACTTTCTCAGCGCCTCGGTCAATTGGTCATCATTGTCGATCGGACGGAATTCCGCCGTCGGGATGCCGATGTCGTTCAGGAAACCCTTCTCGACGACGCGGTCCTGCGCCACTTCGAGCGCGCGTGCCGGCGGATGGACCGGAACCGTTGCCGCCAGCGTTTCGGCGGCGGCGACCGGAACGTTCTCGAATTCGTAGGTGACGACCGCGCTGGCGGCGGCCAGTTCGGCAAGGGCCGCGGGATCGTCATAGGCGGCCACGATCTGCCGGTTGGCGACCTGGGCGGCCGGACAGTCGGCCTGCGGCTCCAGGACGGCGATGCGATAGCCGAGGCGGGCGGCGGCCATCGCCAGCATGCGGCCGAGCTGGCCGCCGCCGATGATGCCGATGGTCGATCCGGGCGCCAGGCTCACGGCGTGTCCGTCGGCTCGTTGGCGACCTTGGCGGTCTGCGCGGCGCGCCAGGCGTCGAGCCGCGCCGCGAGCTTGTCGTCGTTGAGCGCCAGCACGGCGGCGGCGAGAAGCGCCGCATTGGCCGCCCCCGCCTTGCCGATCGCCAGCGTGCCGACCGGGATGCCGGCCGGCATCTGGACGATGGAGAGCAGCGAGTCCTGGCCGGACAGCGCCTTGGATTCGACCGGAACGCCGAAGACCGGCAGCGGCGTCATGGCCGCCGTCATGCCGGGCAGATGCGCCGCCCCGCCTGCTCCGGCGATGATCACCTTGAATCCGGCGGCCTTGGCGCCCTTGGCGAAGTCATAGAGGCGGTCGGGCGTGCGGTGCGCCGAGACGATCAGCCTCTTGTGCGGGATGCCAAGCGCCTCTAGCGTTTCGGCCGCCTGGCGCATCGTCGCCCAGTCGGACTGGCTGCCCATGATGATGGCCACGTCGGCACGCTGATCGGTCAAGGTATCGGTCCCCGGCGGCAAAGGCGCGCCTTAGCGGAATTCGCCTGCAGCCGCAAGGATTGTCGCGAAGGAGAACCTAGTCCGGCCAACGCAGCGATCCGGCCGAATCCTTGCAGGCGACCTTCATCGCATCGGCGGGCCGGTCCTTTGCCGTCAGCACGGCGCGCAGCCGTTCCGCCACGATCTCCGCCTCGCCGGGATGCAGGTTGCACGGATCGAGGAAAAAGTGGCCGCGCTCGACCTCGTGGTTGCGCACGATGACCGGCGGCGAGCCGGCGGCAAGCGCCGAAGCCAGGCCGGCAGCGGTGAAGCGGCTTTCCGGGCGCACGAACACCTGCAGGCGGTCGAGCGGATTGCTGGTCGGATCGGGAATGATCTGCGCGCCGATGCCCGGAATGCCATGGAGCGCGTCCTTCCACAGATTGAGCGCTGCCTCTTCGCGCCGGCGGATGCCGGCATGGTCGCGCTTCTCCCAAGCGTCGAGCGCCGCCATGGTGCCGGCGACGCTTTCCTTGCCGACCTTCATGGCCCGCGCCACGCCCCGGTTCTGCAGATAGGCCGCGCGCACCAGGTCCTTGCGGCCGGTGACGATGCCGCTGGTCGGACCGCTCAGGAACTTATGGCCGCTATAGACGACGATGTCGGCGCCCCGCGCCAGGAAGC
>JAFKFE010000403.1 GCA_017308345.1 Alphaproteobacteria bacterium
TCATGCGCGGCGTCGCGCAGCTTGAGCGAGATGGCAAAGTAGAGTCCGGCCGGTCCGCCGCCGAGAACCGCAACCTTCATGTCTTGCGATCTCCTCTAGGGCAACTCCAGGAGAAGCGCGCAACGGCTCTTCACCCGGAATTGCGTGAAACGCTCCAAGGGCATCCGGAACCGCCGGATGGACCCGCGGCTCCGACTCTCAGTATTGCGCCCGGTGACAATTATTTCAAGCTTAAAGTTTTATAATTGAACGATGGCCGGACGCTCGAACGACCAGCTTATTTGGCCGGATCCTTCGGGCTCCACAGGACCGTCTCCGCGCCCTTTTCATAGGCCATGCCGTCCGGATAGCTGATCGCCTCCAGCTGCAGGCCCCACGGCGCCTGGAAATAGAGGATGGTCTGACCCGCGGCCGGGCCTTCCTTGACCGGCAGCGGCCCCATCCGGGTCTTCACGCCCTTGCCCTCGAGATAGGCCTTCGCGGCGGCGACGTCGTCGACATAGAAGGCGATGTGGAAGCCGCCGATATCGCTGTTCTTCGCCTTGAGATCCTTCTGGTCGGGCGCCGTGTATTTGAACAATTCGATATTCGACCCGCTGCCGCAGCGGACCATGGTGATTTCCTCGATCACCGCCTTCGGATCGACGCCGAGCAGGTCCTGCATGAAGGTGCCCTTGTCGTCGGCGAACGGCCCGAAGGACATCGCCTTCTTGCAGCCCACGACATTGGTGAAGAAGTCGACGGCCTGTTTCATGTCGGGCACGGTGATGCCGGTATGGTCGTGCCCGCGCATGCCGGGGATCGAGTCGGCTGAAGCTGCCCCCATCGAGCCGAACAAAACGCCCGCGAGCATCGTCGCGTGGATTGCATGTTTCATGTCACCCTCCATTGGCGGGCTGGCTTGTCATTGCGCATGTCCGGAGCCCGCTGGCCGGCATGCGGATATCGAAGCTCAATTCAGCCGGGCGCGTTGGACCGCAGCCAGTCCGGATCGATCTCCGGCAGCGGAATGGCGGCGAGCAGATCGCGCGTGTAGGTCTCCTTCGGGTTGTCGAACAGCGCGTCGGTGGCGCTGGCTTCCACGATCCTGCCCTCGCGCATGACGATCACCTGCTGGCAGAGCCGCCGGATCACTGAAAGGTCGTGGCTGATGAAGGCGACCGTCAGCCCCATCTCTGCCGCCAGCTTCTCCAGCAGCGTCAGGATCTGCGCCTGCGTCGAGACGTCGAGGCCGGAGACGATCTCGTCGGCCAGCACGAATTTCGGCGACAGCGCCAGTGCCCGCGCGATGCCGACGCGCTGGCGTTGGCCGCCCGACAATTCGTGGCGGTGGCGGCTGGCGAAGCCCTGCGGCAGGCCGACACGCTGCAGGGCTTCCGCGACGCGCTCCTTCAGCCTGTCGCCAAGCCCGTTCTGCCTCAAGGGGGCGGCGATGATGTTGAAGATCGTATGCCGCGGATTGAGCGACGACATCGGATCCTGGAAGATCATCTGCAGGTCGCGGCGAAGCGGCCTTAGCTCGGCTTCGGAGAGGTGGCTGATGTCGCGCCCCTCGAAGCCGATCGAGCCGGCGCTCGGCTCGAGCAGCCTGACCAGCGCGCGTCCGAGCGTCGACTTGCCGGAGCCGGATTCGCCGACGATGCCGGTGACCGACCCCTTGGGCAGGTCGAAGTCCAGCCCTTTCAGGATTTCGGCCAGCGGCGCGCGGCCGATCAGTGGCTTGCGCGTCATGTCGGGCAGCGCAACCTTCAGCCCGCGCACGGAAAACAGCGGCTCAGCCATGGCCGGGCCTCCAGTCCTTGTCGGCCGCCGCGATCTCCGTCGCCAGTCCGGCAAGCACGCTCTCGTCCACCGGCTTCAGCGAGGCATAAGGATCGGTGTAGCGCGGCGTCGCCGCGATCAGCGCGCGCGTGTAGGGGTGCTGCGGCGTGGCGAAGAGGGCAGCGGTCTCGGCCTCCTCCACCACCTTGCCGGCATAGAGCACCGACACTTTCTGGCTGATCTTGGCGACGACGCCGAGGTCGTGGGTCACGAACAGGATCGCCGTGCCGTGGTCGCGCTGCAGTTGCGCGATCAGCCGCAGGATCTGCTTCTGCACCGTAACGTCCAGCGCGGTCGTCGGCTCGTCGGCGACGATCAGCCTCGGCTCCGCCGCAAAGGCCGCCGCGATCAGCACGCGCTGGCGCATGCCGCCGGAGAGCTCGTGCGGATAGCTTTTCAGTACGCGCTCCGGGTCGCGGATCTGCACCTCGTCGAGCAATTGGCGGATACGCTGGTTAGCCTTGTCGCCGCTCCAGCCGAGGATGCGCACCAGCCGGTCTGTCATCTGCGGGCCGATGCGGCGCGACGGGTTGAGCGCGGTCAGCGGGTCCTGCGGGATCAGCGCCGTGCGCGCGCCGATGAGATTACGTCGCGCCTTGGCATCGAGCCGGCCGAGATCCTCGCCCTCGATCAGCATCTCGCCTTCGACGACGCGCACGCTTTTCGGCAATACGCCGAGCACCGCCTTGCCGATCATCGTCTTGCCGGCGCCGCTCTCGCCGACCAGCGCGCGCACCTCGCCCGGCTGGACGCTGAGCGAGACCGAGCGCAGCACGCGCTGGCCATTGGGCAGCACAGCGCTCAAGCGGCGGATGTCGAGGCATGGTTCCATATTGGCGCTCATCGCAGCACCGGATCGAAACGCGCCTTCAGCGCCTCGCCGAACTGGCTGAAGGAGAGCACGGTCAGGATCAGCGTGATCAGCGGAAAGACCAGCACCCACCAGGCCTGGTGGATCGACAGCCGGCCCTCGGCGATGATGCCGCCCCAGGTCGGGTCGTCGGTCGAGATCGAAAGGTTGACGAAGGAGAGGATCGCCTCGACGATCACGGCGATACCCATTTCGAGCGACAAGAGCGCCACCACCGAGGGCAGCACATTGGGCAACACTTCGCGCAGCATGATGCCGATGCGGCCATAGCCGGCGATGCGCGCGCTTTCGACGTAATCCATGCGCGCCTGGCTCATCGCTTCGGCGCGGATCACCCGGCAGAAGCGGGTCCAGTCGATGATCGCGATTGCGAGGATGACGGAGCTGAGGCCCGTGCCGAGTACGGCTACCAGCAGGATAGCGAACAGCACCGGCGGGAAGGCCATCCACACATCGACGATGCGCGAGATGATGCGGTCGGCCCAGCCGCCGAAATAGCCGGCGATGAGCCCCAGCGCCGAGCCGAGAAGGCAGGCGGACGTCGCCGCCGCGAAGGCGACGATGAAGGCGATGCGGCCGCCAAAGATCAGTCGCGACAGCAGATCCCTGCCGAGGCTGTCGGTGCCAAGCCAATAGCCGGGTTCGGCACCGTCCAGCCAGAAGGGCGGCAGGCGCTCCAGCATCAGGTCCTGCGCCAGCGGATCCTGCGGCGCGACCAGCGGCGCGAAGATGGCCGCCAGCAGCGCCAAGAGAAGCCAGCCGCCGGCCAGCCATAGCCGCGGGCTCAAGCCGCGTCGGGCGATGCGCGCCTCATCCATGGCGCAGCCTCGGATTGAGCAGCGCGTACATCATGTCGACGGCGAGGTTGATCAGCACGAAGAGCAGCGCGAACACCAGCACGATGCCCTGGATCAGCGGCAAATCGCGGTTGATGACGGCGTCGATCGCCATATTGCCGAGGCCCTCATAGGAAAACAGCCGCTCGACGATGACGGTACCGCCGATGAGGAAGGTGAACTGCACGCCGACCAGCGTCAGCGTCGGCAGCGCCGCGTTCTTCAGCGCTTCGCGCAGGATCACCTGCGTCTCGGAAAAGCCCTTCACCCGCGCCAGCACGACATAGTCGAGATCGAGCACTTCCTTCAGCGACTGCTTGAGCAATTGCGCGATGATCGCCGCCAGCGGCAACGCCAGGGCCACGGCCGGCATCAGCATGTGTTTCAGCAGGTCCCAGGTGAGATCGAAGCGCAGCCGAAGAATGCTTTCGACGAGATAGAACTGGGTGACGAAAGGCAGGTCCAACTGCGGCGACACCCGGCCGGAAATATCGAAGACAGGCACCAGCACGCCGAACAGCAGGATCAGCACCAGGCCCCACAGGAAATCCGGGATGGAAAGCGTCGCGCCGCTGGCGATGTCGATGCCGGCTTCGACTACCGTGCCGCGTGAGCGGGCGCCCAGGATCGCGGCCGTGGCGCCGATCGCAATCGCCATGAGAAGCGCCACGGTCGCCAGTTCCAGCGTCGCCGGCAGCCGGTTGAAAACAAGACCCAGCACATCCTGGCGCAGCGATATCGAGGTGCCGAAATCGCCGTGCAGCACGCCGCCGAGCCAGATGAAGAATTGCTGCACGATGGACTTGTCGAGCCCGTAGAGCGCACGCAGCCGCGCGATGTCGTCATTGCTGGCGCCGGGCGGCAACATCATGGCGATCGGATCGCCGGGCGCCACGCGGATGACGACGAAGACGACGACGGCGACGCCGAAAAGCGTCACCAGCATCGTCAGAAGACGGACGAGGAATCTCTGCAGCAGCATGCGCGCCTGTATGCCCAATGGCGAATGCGCGCCGCCTCAACAAGCGGCGCGCTCGGCAAAACGAGGGGCCGACGGTCAGGCCGGGGTCATCAGCGCCGGCAGCAGCGCGCCGGACACATGCTGCACGACATTGACCTTCTTCGAATGCACGATCGGCTGCGCGTACTGCATCAGCGGCAGCACATAGGCCTGTTCGGCGATGTATTTGTCGACGGCCTTCCAGCCGGCGATGCGCTTGGCCTCGTCCTTCTCGCCCCAGAGCGGATTGATCATGTCGATCAGGTCCTGGCTGTCCCACACCGAATGCGGGCTCGGGCCATACATGGCGAAACCGGTCGAGGTGGTCGGGTCGCCGATGGAGTTGCCCCAATTGTAGAAGGCGGCCGGCGCCAGCTTGTCGGCGGCGCGCAACTCGTAATGCTTGGCGATCTCGTAGACCTCGATATTGGCCTCAATGCCCACCTTGCGCCACATGCCGACGATCGCCTGGATCATCTCGTAGTCCTTGGGCTTGAAGCCCTTGGTCGTCTGGATGGTGAACTTGACCGGCTTGTCCGGCGAATAACCGGAAGCGGCGAGCAGCTCCTTGGCTTTCTCCGGATTGTGCTCGACCTTGATCGAAGGATCGAAGGCCGTGTATTCCGGCGTCTCCAGCGTGGAAATCGGCTGGCCGTAGCCGCGCAGCAGCCGCTTGACCAGGAGCTCCTTGTCGACAGCCATCACGGCCGCCTGGCGGACGTTCTTGTCCAGCATCGCCTCGATGTCGTTGAAGAAGATCATGCCGATATCGGAGACGTTCTTGATCGAGCCGGCCAGCCCATCCTTGGCGATCAGCCGGTCATATTCCTCATAAGGAATTTCGAGCGTCACCTGCGAGGAGCCGGATTCGACCTCCGCGACCCGGCTCGCCGCGTCGGTGACGAACTTGATCGTCACGTTCTCGAAGGCGGGCTTGGTGCCCCAATAGTGCGGATTGGCCTTGAGCCGCAGGAAGGCGTTGCGCTCGAACTTGTCGACCATGTAGGGCCCGGTGCCGATCGGCGCCTTCTCGAAGCCTTCGGCGCCGACCTTCTCGTAATAGGCCTTGGGCAGGATGTAGCCGGTCAGGAACGACATCCACTTGAAATAGACCGGATCGAACTGCACCACATCGCCGGTGATCTTGTTGCCGTCGATCTTGAAGTTGTTGACGTTCTTCCACACAAACTGGATCGGGTTGCCGGTCTTCTCGTCGCCGGCGCGGGTCAGCGACCAGACCACGTCTTCCGGCGTGAAGGGCGAGCCGTCATGCCATTTGACGCCCTCGCGCACCGTCATCGTCACCTTGGTGCGGTCGTCGTTCCAGCCCCATTCGGTGAGCAGTCCGGGCGTGAAGGAGAGGTCCGGCTTCTGGCCGATGATCTGGTCGAACACCGACTGGTAGAGGCCCTGGA
>JAFKFE010000404.1 GCA_017308345.1 Alphaproteobacteria bacterium
GGACCAAGCAGTATCGCGCCTCCGAAACAGAGAAGATCGGCGAGATGGAGCGGCTGATGGAGTGGCTGCCCGCCAACCTGCCCGCGAACGACCAGACGACGGTCGTCCATGGCGATTTCCGTATCGGCAATCTCATGTTCCACCCGACGGAGCCGCGCATCGTGGCGGTACTTGATTGGGAGCTTTCGACACTCGGCCATCCCATGGCGGACCTGGCGCACACCTGCATCTACAGCTGGTATGTCACGCCCGAGGAATATGGCGGCATTCTCGGTCTGGACTTTTCCGACAACGGACTGCCGACGCTTTCGGAATTCTCCCGCGCCTATTACGAGGCCTCCAGCCAGTCGGACCGGCTGGAGGTTTTTCATATCGTTCTGGCCTTATTTCGAAACGCCGTCATCTTTCAGGGCATCGCTTCGCGCGCCAAGGCTGGAAACGCTGCCGCGCAAAACGCCGCCGCCGTGGGCAAGCTGGCCCCTATCTTCGCCCGCCGCGCGGTCAACCTGATCGAATCCTCCGGGCAGCTATAAGCCAGCCGGCCAAGGTGCCAGTTCCGTCGCTGCCCAAAGCGACGCAGCCGCATACCATTCGCGACACGCGAAAGCCGCCGCCGATTCTCAGCCCAAGGTGGCCGCGCCGTTGTCCACCACGACGCGCTCGCCCACCTTCGCCCTGAAACTGACGACGTGCCCGTCGCGCCAGAGCGAGATGGACAGGACGTCACCTGGAAACACAGGAGCGGTGAAGCGGCAGTCCATCGTCTTGATCGAGACCGAAGTATCGCCGCTGAAGGCTCTCGATATCGCCCGTCCGATGTGGCCATAGGTGGCAAGGCCATGCAGGATGGGTCTGGGAAACCCGGCAGCGCGGGCGAATTCCGGGTCCACATGCAGCGGATTGTCGTCGCCGGAAAGGCGGTAGATCAGCGCCGATCGCGACGAAGTGGGCATGTCGACGGTCGTGTCCGAACTCCGCTCGGGAACCTGATGCGGTTTGGGCGGCGCGATCAGCGGCCCGCCCAGCCCGCCGTCGCCACGGCAGAATGCGGTCTGGGTGACCGTCGCAAGCGCCTCGCCCGTCGATCGGTCCGTGATCAGCCTTTCGCTGACGACCAGCGAACCCCGGCCGGCGCCCTTGTCGTATATCGCGACGATCCTTGGCCTTGCGGCAAGCGTGGCGGCCACCGGCAACGGTCGATGGAGTTCGAAGCGCTCCGAAGCGTGCACGATCATTGTGTCGTCGAGACCGGGCGAAAGCGTCCGGTACCAGTTACCCGGATAGGCAAGAACGACCGCCATTGTCGGCAGCGCGGTCAGGCCGTTCTCGTAGACATGACGCAGTTCCCCAGGATCGTCCGGCGGATCGCCCGCTCCGACGCCCAGCGCATAGAGGATGGTCTCGCGCGTACCGTAGTCATGCACGATCTCCGGAAACCGGAAAGCCATCAACTCGTCGTAACGGGACATCCTGGCCTTTCAGTTGCGCAAGGGTTTGCCGGTCTTGAGCATGTGCTCGATGCGCGCGGCTGTCGCTGGAAGCTTGGCCAGTCCGACACACGCTTCACGCTCGAGCGTCATGATCTGCGCCTCGTCGAGGTGCGCCGCTGCCGTGCCGCCGCCGGTAAGCGCGCCCGCCAGGGCCTCGGCTATGGCGACGTCGGCTTCGCTGATCTGGCCGAGATTGCGGGAGGCGCGGACGCCGTTGATCAGCGACAGATAGCCCGAGCGCCCGGCGACCGCGATCGACGCGCGTTCCGGCACGACATAGTTCTGCGCGAGCTCCATCGCGAAGCTTCTGGCGGCGCCGAGAAGATGGGCGCGGTTCATGACGATCCGATCGGTCGGCAAGAGCATGCCAAGCTCACGCGCGTCGAGCGCCGACGTCGAGACCGAAGTGCGCCAGATTACGTCGAAGACGGCTGCGGCATTCGCCGCCGGCCCGCGCGGAACGGACGGGTTAAGCGCCGCGCGCCTGAGCAATTGGGTGCCGCCGCCCCAACCGGGGATGATGCCGACCTTGGTCTCGGGCAGTCCGGCGTTCAGCTCGGCATGGGCGACGATCGCGTCGCAATGGAGCATGAACTCGCAGCCTCCGCCGAGCGCCAGGCCGTGCGCTGCGGCAACCACCGGAAACGGCGCGTATTTCATGCGCAGGAACAGATCCTGGCCTTCCTTGATGTAGGCATCGAGCGCCGCCCAGTCCTTCCGCTCGATCATGCCGAGAAAGGCCCGCAGATCGGCTCCGGCCGAAAAAGCGCGCGGATCGTCGTTGCCGAGCACGAGACCCGAGAACGACGAGCGGACATGCTCCAGCGAGGCCTCCAGCACGCTGAAGACAGCCGGCGCGAAACTGTTGAGCTTGGTGTGCAGTTGAAGGCACGCAATGCCTTCGCCCATGTCCCAGAGCGAGGCCGCCTCGTTCTCGACCACCGCCTTGCCTTTCTCGCGGAGCGAGGCGATCGAGAGCCTCGCGGCGGTCGTGCCGCCTCCGGCGCGGACCGGCGCCGCCTCGAGCAGGCGCGCCGGCAGGGCTCGGCCTTCGGCGGCAAACCGGGCGGAAAGCCGGGCGCCGTCATAGCGCCGGGCCAGCGCCACCGGCCCCTGCGACCAGCCATAGCCGAGAATCATCGCGCGATCGATGTCATCACGGTCGAGGCTGATGTCGTCGGCTATCCTGGCGACGTAGCCCACGAGATTGGCGAAGACCGTCCAGGCATAGCGCCCAAGCCGGTCGTCGCTCTCCAGAAGGGCTGCGAGATCCTTTCCACCGCCGGGCAACTGCCCGAGGTCGAAAGGCCGCGCATCGCGATAGTCCTGCGTTGCGAGGTCCAGCGCCTGCTTGGTCCTTTGCGGCGTCAGCCTGTAGAACCCCTCGCCGCTCTTGCGGCCAAGGCGCCCCGCCGCCAGCAGGTCCTGAACCAGCTTCGTGCCTGGCAGGTCGAAATCTTGCAGCTCATCCGCATCGGGCAGCGCCGACATCAGGCTGCCCCAGACATGCGGGATGAGGTCCAGGCCGATCAGGTCGAGAACACCGAAGACCCCGGTGCGCGGCGCGCCCAGGGCCATCATGACGGCATCCGCCTCCTCGACGCTGACGCCTTGCCGAATGGCTTCTATGGCCGCGACCGCCAGCGCATAGCAGCCGATGCGGTTGGCGATGAATCCGGGCGTGTCCCTGCAATCGACCGTCGTCTTGCCGAGGGCCGTTTCGCAATAGTCCCTGGCAGTGCCTATGACCGCGGCCGGGTTTTCGTCGCCCGAAACGATTTCCACGAGTTGCATCACGCGCGGTGGATTGAAGAAATGCGTGATGACGAAATCCGACGCGAATGCGCGCGGCATTCCCTCCAGAAGCGCCCGGCGCAGGATCGTCGAGGTGTTCGACGAGACCAGCGAGCCCGTCTTGCGCACCGCGTCGATCTGACGATACAGAGCGCGCTTGGCGCCAACCTCCTCGACGATGACTTCGACGATCCAGTCCGCTTCCGCGAGGCGCGGCATGTCGTCCGCGATGTTGCCTGGCCGCACCAGCCCTGCCGCGGCGGGCGACATGAAGCCGCCGACCTTGAGCTGGCGCTCCACGCCCTTTTGCGCCGGATCGTTCCTGCGGGCCGGATCCGCCCCCGGAACGTCGAGCAGGTCGACCGGTATGCCGGCATTGGCGAGTTGCGCGGCGATGCCGCCGCCCATCGAGCCGGCCCCGATCACCACGGCGCGGCGCAGGCCGATGCGCTCGACCCCCGCGGCGGCCGAAATTCTGGCCACGGCGTTCATGCGGCCTCCAGAACCATGGCGATGCCCATGCCGCCGCCGATGCATTGGGTGGCGAGCGCCCGCCTGCCCTTCTCGCGCCGCAGCAGCGATGCGGCCTTGCCGACGAGGCGCCCGCCGGTCGCGCCGAGCGGGTGGCCAAGCGCAATCGCGCCTCCGTCGATGTTGAGCTTCTCGTGCGGAATGTCGAGCTGCCTGCGGCAGGCTTCCGCCTGGGCGGCAAAGGCCTCGTTCATCTCGACGATATCGATGTCCGCCATCGTCAGGCCGGCGCGGCTCATGGCTTTGCGCGAAGCCTCGACGGGTCCCATGCCCATGATGCCGGGCGCGCAGCCGGAAACGGCGAAGCTCTCCACGCGGGCCAGGAGGTCCAATCCGTGGCGCCTGGCGAATTCCTCGCCGCAGACCAGCAGCGCCGAGGCTCCATCGGTCATCGGCGAGGAGGTGCCGGCCGTCACCGTCCCGCCCTTGAGGAATACGGTCTTCAGTTCGGCGAGCTTTTCGAGCGTCGTCTCGCGCACGCAGCCGTCCTCGGCCACTGTCGTGTCGCCGAGCGGATAGGGGGCGATCTCTCGCGCCAGCAGCCCCTTCTTCTGCGCCGCCCGCGCCTTGGCCTGGCTCGCGAGGGCAAAGCGGTCCTGATCCTCGCGCGTAATCCCGAACTGCCTGGAGACGCGCTCGGCCGTCATGCCGACATTGACGAAGTCCTCGACCTGCTCGTCCGACCACGAAGGATTTGGAAGCACGTTGAAGCCCATCATCGGCACCTTCGACATGCTTTCCGTCCCGCCGGCTACGAACGCATCGCCCGCGTTCATCAAGAGCATGCCCGCGGCGACCTGCACCGCCTGGATGGACGAGCCGCACCAGCGGTTGACCGTCATGCCGGCGGTGGTCTCCGGCAGGCCCGCCTGCAGGCCGACGACACGGCCGATGTTGAGCCCCTGCTCGCCCTCGGGAAACGCGCATCCCCAGACGACGTCCTCGATCTCTTCTCCGGCAACGCCTGTCCGCTCCAGCAGCGCCCTCACCGCATGCGCGCCAAGGTCATCCGGACGCACGCCTGCCAGCGCGCCCTTCCTAGCGAAGGTGAATGGCGTGCGGACATAGCCCGCGATGAAAGCGTGTCTTGTCATGGATGCTCCTCTCCGACCTGCCGTGGTGATCAACGGCCGTGAAATTGTGGTTTTCTCTTCTCGAAGAATGCGTCGACCGCGCCGGAGAAGTCCTCGGTGAGAGCGCAGACCCCGAAGCTCTCGCCCTCCGCGTCGAGCTGGGCCTCGAATGGGCGATCCCATGACGAGCGCAGCAGCGACTTGATATGGCCCATCGCAATCGGCGCTCCCTGCGCGAGGCGCCTCGCCAGCGCCTCGGTCTCGCTTGCGAGATCGTCCGCCGGGACGACCCTGTTGACCAGGCCGAGACGCAATGCCTCCTCGGGCCGGACGGTCTCGCACAGAAGCGCTATCTCCATGGCTCTGCGGAGGCCGACAAGGCGCGGCAACGCCCATGAGCCGCCGCAGTCCGGCGAAGCGCCGATCGCGGCATAGGCGAGATTGAAGCGGCAATTGTCGGCGGCAATCGCGAGGTCGAGGCTGAGCGCGATGCTCATACCCCCCCCGGCGACGGCGCCCTTCAGGCTGGCGAGCGTGATCGCGGGCGACTCGGCGAGCCGCTTCAAGGCGGAATGGATCGGATCGATCAGGTCGAACGCGGCGGCGCGCTTGTCCGTCGAGGCGCGGAAATGCGCAAGGTCGCCGCCGGCGACGAACGTATTTCCTTCGGCCGCGACCACGATGACGCGCGTCCCGGGTTCGTCCAGGGCTCTGTCCACCGCCTCGTGGAAGCCGCGCGCGCTCTCCACATCCAGGACGTTCAGCCGCTCGGGACGGTTGAACCGGATCTCGGCGACACCTTCCTGGCTCCGGTAGAGGACGGCGGGTCCTTTCTCAGGCATGGATGCTCCTGTCGGAAGAGTTGAGCGGCACCAGGAACCGGTCCGATCCCGCCGCCGCCATCGCGTCTCGGTATTCATCCGCGAGACGGTCACATAGGATGGCAGCGGGCGGGACGTCCGTCACCGCGCCAACCCCCTGCCCGGCCGACCAGATCGCCTTCCAGGCCCTGGCCTCATTGTTCAGGTCAAGTTCCGCATGCGCCGGCAGGGTGGTCCGGATCGAGACCGGCCGCCACGATGCTGGGACGCAGGACATTGGCGTTCACCCCGGATATTGCGGGCGTATAGAGGATGTCCGCGGACGACGACGCCACGATCATGTTCTTGTAGGCCGCGGGAGCCATCGACTCGCGCGTGGCGATGAAGCGGGTTCCCATATAGGCGAGGTCGGCGCCCATGACGCGGGCGGCCGCGACGTCGCGGCCCGTGGCGAGCGCCCCGGACAGCACCAGCGTGCCGCGAAAGAAGGAGCGGATTTCGGACAGCAGCGCGAACGGATTGGTCGCGCCGGCATGGCCGCCCGCGCCGGCCGAGACGGCGATGATGCCGTCTACCCCTGCCTGCGCCGCTTTTTCGGCATGTCGGATATTGATGACGTCATGGAAGACGAGCCCGCCATAGGCATGGACGGTGTCGACCACGTCCCGCACCGCGCCGAGCGAGGTTATGACCAGCGGCACCTTATGCCTGGCGACGATCTCGAGGTCGGCGGCAAGGCGCGGATTGGATTTGTGGACGATCAGGTTCACCGCGAAGGGAGCGGCGGCGGCGCCGATGTCGGCCAGCCGCCCGCCTATCTCCTCCAGCCAGGCGGCGAAGCCTTCGCTGCTGCGCTGGTTCAGCGCCGGGAACGACCCGATCATCCCTGAACGGCAGACCTCGACGACGAGGTCCGGCCCCGAAACCAGGAACATCGGCGCCGCTATGACCGGCAGCCGCAATCGTTTCATGAGCGCGTCCGGAATCGGCATGCCTCAAGCTCCGGAACGGGGCGTCAGACCCAGCAGAAGAG
>JAFKFE010000405.1 GCA_017308345.1 Alphaproteobacteria bacterium
CTTGTTGGCTCATGACCATGACCGCTCCGCATGCCGAACCGACGCCCGGCAATATCAAGGTGACGCGTTCGGACTGGATCAATATGGCGCTCGAGACGCTGATCTCAGACGGCATCGGCAACGTGCGCGTGCTGACGCTCGGCCAGAAGCTCGGCGTCTCGCGCTCAAGCTTCTACTGGTATTTCAACAGCCGGCAGGACCTGCTCGACCAGTTGCTCAAGCATTGGCACGACACCAACACCACGGCGATCGTGGAGCGCGCCAGGCGTCCGGCCGAGACCATCATCATGGGCGTGATGAACGTGTTCGAATGCTGGGCCGACGAACGCCTGTTCGACCCCCGGCTCGATTTCGCCGTGCGCGAATGGGCCAGGCGCTCGGCTGATGTGCGGCGCATGATCGACCAGGCCGACGACGATCGCCTCACCGCCATCCGCGACATGTACCGCCGGCATGGCTATGACGACGAGGATGCCTTCATCCGCGCCCGCGTCCTCTATTACATGCAGATCGGTTATTACGTGCTCGACCTCAAGGAACCGGTCGAGGCGCGCGTCAGCCATCTCGCCGCCTATCTGCGTTCCTTCACCGGGCTGGAGCCGAGCGAAGCGGATGTGGCGCATTTCATGCGCTTCATCGCGGCGCGGTGATATGAGGCCGTTCACGGCCAGGACATCACCGATCAACAAAGCTTGTGCTGTTGCTTCGCTGCCCTTGTGAGCAGCCCTAAAATGGTCGATTAATCCTGCAGGGGTGGCGCTCGGAACTGTCCATGCAGTTTCCGGGCGAAAGTGCGTTGGGGCGGAAGTCCGGAATGGCAAGTCCTTCGAAACCAAGCAAGAGAAGAGGCCGGATCGCCTCGGCGCTGCTTGCCGTGGACGCGTGGCTCGATACCTCGCTCTACGAGATCGGTTTCAAGGCGCGCGAATTCTGGGAAGCGGCGACCATCTTCTCGCGCCGTTTCCGCGTGCATGGCTGGCGCCGCGCCATCATCGAGGTGCTGAGCGAGGGCTTCACCATGGGCGCCGGCGGCTTCGTGGTGCTGCTCGCGCTCGCCATGCCCGCCTTCGACATCACCACCGGCGACTGGCGCAACCAGGGCGACTTCGCCGTCACCTTCCTCGACCGCTACGGCAACGAGATCGGCCAGCGCGGCATCATCCAGCGCGATTCCGTGCCGGTCGACGAGATGCCGGATATCGTCATCAAGGCGGTGCTGGCAACGGAGGACCGCCGTTTCTTCGACCACTATGGCATCGATGTGCTCGGCCTGTCGCGCGCGCTCTTCGAGAACATGCGCGCCAATTCGGTGGTCCAGGGCGGTTCCAGCATCACGCAACAGCTCGCCAAGAACCTGTTCCTGTCCAACGAGCGCACCCTCGAGCGCAAGATCAAGGAAGCTTTCCTGTCGCTGTGGCTGGAGGCGAACCTGTCCAAGAAGGAGATCCTGCAGCTCTATCTCGACCGCGCCTATATGGGCGGCGGCACGTTCGGCATCGAGGCGGCCGCGGATTTCTATTTCGGCAAGAGCGTCAAGGACCTGAACCTCGCCGAGGCGGCGATGCTGGCCGGCCTGTTCAAGGCGCCGACCAAATACGCCCCGCACATCAACCTGCCGGCGGCGCGCGCGCGCGCCAATGTGGTGCTGTCAAACCTTGTCGACGCCGGCTTCATGACCGAAGGCCAGGTGCTGCAGGCGCGGCTGCATCCGGCCGACGTCGTCGACCGCGGCGAGCAGAAGAGCCCGGACTATTTCCTCGACTGGGCCTTCGACGAGGTCAAGAAGATCGCCAAGCCCGGCCAGCACTCGCTGGTCGCCCACACGACTTTCGACGCCAACATCCAGAAGGCCGCGGAAGAGTCGGTCGAGTTCCACCTGCGCCAGTTCGGCAAGGAATACAACGTCACCGAGGGCGCGGTGGTGGTGATCGAGACCAACGGCGCGGTGCGCGCCATCGTCGGCGGCCGCGACTATGGCACCAGCCAGTTCAACCGCGCCACCAAGGCGCTGCGCCAGACCGGCTCGTCCTTCAAGCCCTATGTCTATGCCACGGCCATGGAACATGGCTTCACGCCGGACTCTGTGGTTTCCGGCGGTCCGATCAGCTGGGGCAGCTGGTCGCCGCACAATTACAATGGCGGATCGGCCGGCAACGTCACGCTGCTGACCGCGATCGCCAAGTCGATCAACACCGTGCCTGTGCGGCTCGCAAAGGATTATCTCGGCATTCCCCCGATCAAGGCGATGGCCGAATCGATGGGTGTGGAATCACCGCTGGAATCGCACAAGACCATGGTGCTGGGCACCTCCGGCATGACGGTGATGGACCAGGCGACCGGATACAGCGTCTTTGCGCAGAACGGCATCGTCGGCACGCGGCACGGCATCACGCAGCTCGTCACGCGCACCGGCGAGGTCGTCTATGACTGGACCAAGGACGCGCCGCCGCCGCATCGGGTGCTGTCGGAAAAGGCGCTGAAATACATGAACACCATGCTGGCGGCGGTGCCGGCGATCGGCACGGCGCGCCGCGCCCAGCTTCCCAACATCGTGGTGGCCGGCAAGACCGGAACGACGCAGTCCTACCGCGACGCCTGGTTCGTCGGCTTCACCGGCAACTACACGGCCGCCGTCTGGCTCGGCAATGACGACTTCACGCCGACCAACAAGATGACCGGCGGTTCGCTGCCGGCGATGGTCTGGCAGCGGCTGATGGTCTATGCGCACCAGAACATCGACCTGAAGCCGATCCCCGGCCTCGATCATCCATTCGTCGATCCGGAGGTCGCCGCCAAGGCCGAGGAGGCCGCGAAGAAGAGTGCTGAGCAGGCGGCGGCGCAGGCCGAAGCCGAACGCCCGCCCGTGCTTTCCAGCCGCACCACCCAGACGCTGCGGGAAATGACCAAGGCGTTCCAGGCCGCGCCCGTGCTCGATCCCCCCGCCCTGCCGGAGACGCTTTCGGCCCTTTAAAACCGCTCGCGCGTGAAGCCGGCTTGCCACGGCACCCCGCACCGCGATATCCCGGGCAACTTCCTCTGTTTGCGGCTCTCATGCTCAAGAACGCCATCCTGACGCTGCTTTCGCTTGCCATCGCCATCGGGCTTGGCGGCTACAGTGTCTGGTACGCGCTCAACGCGCAGGACGGTGTCGGCGCGATCCGCATCGGCCAATGGACCGCCTTCCCCGAAGTCGGAACGCTGGCCGCCGATCCCTACTCCAAGGCACGCGTGGCGCGCGAAGGCGTGCTGGCGCTCGGCCAGGCCGAAGGGCTTGCCTTCGTCGCCGAGCGCGACGATGCGGGCGAGCCGTTGAAGCGCGAATGCGCCTATACGATCGAAGGCGGGTATCCGACCGCCCGGTTCTGGACGCTCTATGCCGCCGACCAGTCGCTTGGGGTGATCGACACCGGCAAGCCGAGGCAGTCGGCGCTGCAGTCCTACGAAGTGCTGCGCCAGCCAGACAATTCCGTCGTCATTTCCGTCGGCAGTCGCCCTGCCCCCGGCAACTGGCTACTCACCGGCGGCTCCGGCAGGATGTATTTCGTGCTGACCTTCTACGATACGCCGATCGCCTCGAGCACCGGCCTTTCCGACGTGACGCTGCCGCGCATCCTGAAGGCGGGCTGCAATGCGTAGCCTGCTGCACGCCCTGATCCTCGGCCTACTCGGCGCGGGCATCGTGCATATCGTGGTGCTGTTCCTTGTGCCGGAATTCTCCGAACGCGATGCCTGGTCGCGTCTGGCGATGGCCTCCGACCTCTACAGGATGACGCGGCTGGACGCGGAGGCTGGCGGCGCGCCGGTGGTGAAATCGGTCGATCCGCTGTTTTATGCCGCCGCCTGCCGCTTCGACCTTGGCGACGGCCTTGTGCGGATTAGGGCGCCGGGCGACGTGCCCTTCTGGTCGGCCTCGGTCTACGACCGCAACGGCCACAACATCTATTCCTTCAACGACCACAACGCCAATGGCGGCAAGCTCGATGCGGTCGTCCTGACGCCGGCGCAGATGATCGATGTGCGGCGCGACCTTCCGGAGGATCTGCAAGGCGCGATCTTCGTCGAGGCACCGATCGAGGAAGGCATCTTCGTCGTCCGTGCCTTCGTGCCGGACGAGAGCTGGAAGCCTATCGTGTCGCGCTTCCTCGAGCAGAGCGGCTGCGAATTGCAGGACTACTGAGAAAGGCAGGCCCGTTCAGTGATGCGGCTTGGCGGGCGGCGGGGAGCCCGGCCTGTCGGAGCCGCCGTCGCCGGGCCGGGTCTCGCTGGCCTGCGGATGCAACTCATAGCGGACGCCGGGGAAAATAATGACCGCCGCCGCCGTATTGGTGTCGTGACTTGCTCGATTTACAGATGCCGCACGCGGCACAAAAGACAGGACCATGCCCATGGTTCGCGCATTCCTCTCGGTTTGACCGGAGCACAACGCAACGCCTCCAAAGTTGATTAAGAGGCGTAGAGGGTTAACGGAGCGCTAACGGATAGCGGCTAATTTGATGTTTGTTTTCCCGAAGATGCGAAACCGGCCCGGCCGGATTGCGTGGGTTCGGGATTGTGTCGAGTATCGGGCGTATCCTCCGTGTCATCTTCGGATTTCAGGCAAATCGCTATCCGGACCGAGGCGGGAAAGGCCGAAAGGCTGTTCCGCGCCGCCGTGTCGGCCTTCTGCTCGCTGACGCGCCCCTCGCGCCGCGAGATCGCCCAGCTCGAAGACCTGACGCTGCCGCTGTTCGACGACGTCTCTGTCGAGTCGCGCCGCTACGTCGCCGCCGCCCTGTCCGAATGTGACTACGCGCCACCCGCGCTGGTCAGGCGGCTGGCCGAGGAGCCGGTCGAGATCGCGGCCCCCCTGCTCACCCGCTCCAACGCGCTGAGCGACATCGACCTCATCGCGCTGATCGGCCGGCACGGGCTGCCGCATGCGCGCGCCATCGCGCGCCGCAAGGAACTGAACCCGACCATCGCCGACCTGATCCGCGCGCTGGAAAGGCCGACGCTGGTCAAGACGCGGCCGCCCGAGACGCTCACAAGGCTTGCGCCGAAACCGGAGCCCGCGGCCAAGGCGGACACCGGGCGTCCCGAGCCCGGCGAAGCAGTGCAGAACGCGCGGCGCCGCCTGCGTTCGATGATGCGCCCTGCCGAAGAAAGCGCCGACATCAACACCTTCCTCGGCCAGCCGGCCTATGAGAGGTTGCGCGAGACGGCCCTGACCGGCAACGCGGCCTTCTTCCAGACCGCCCTTGCCGACGCGCTGGAGATCGACTTCGCGACGGCCCGCTCGGTGACGGGCCAGTCGAGCTACACCGCATTGCTTGCGGCGCTGCGGGCCCTCGACCTCAGCGAGGGCGATCCGCCTGTTCCTCGACCGCTACCGGCTTCTGCACCGGGAGGCGGCGCTCGACAAGGTACGCGCCTGGAAGGCCGAGACCCTTTCGCGAGCCATCCGCGGCAAGGCTCCCGACACGATCGGCGACGAGCGACGCGACGCATCCAACAGCGACGAGGCGAGCTCCGGTCTCAAGGCGTCCTGATACGACCTATTCCGCCGCCACCGAAAGAAGCTCTTCGACCGGAACGGCCCCCGCCTCGATTTAGACCACCCAGATGTCGGGATCGAATTTCTTCTCCCGCTCCAGCCTTGCGTCGAAGGCCGAACCATCGTCGCCGGCATCGAGCAAGGTGAAGAAACGCTCGTCGGGCTTGGCCGAATCGTAGCTCGTCTGCGGCGCCGGCCCATAGAGGGCCACCTCCCCCATCCGCCCGCGCGACAACACGAAGACGGCGCCCGCCTCCGTCGCGCCGCGCTTGACGACCGCCGCAAAGCCGCCGGCGCCGAACACGCGGCGGACAAGGGCCGAGACCCAGAGATCGGTGGTTACGCGCATGAGAAGGTTCCGGGCGACATGCGCGGTCCCTTACAGCATCGGCAACCAAACCGGAATGGCCGGAGACGGCTTCAGTTCGTCAGGCCGATCTCGCGCATCTTGACGTAGACGGCCTCGTCCGGCTCGCCGGTCTCGGGCAGGCCGAACAGGGCCTGGAATTCCTTGATCGCGGCCTTGGTGCGGGCGCCGACCTTGCCGTCGAGCTGCATGTCATTGTTGCCGAAAGCCTTGAGGCCAGCCTGGATCCTGACGATGCGGGCGTCGGGAGACAATGTGGGGTCGCTGGCCGGGGCCGAGACAGGAATTACCGATGGCTTGGCCGACTGCGTCGCGGCTGCCGCGTCGGCCGGGCGCGGCGCCGGATGCGGGATGGCCGCCGTCGTCTGGCGGGCGCCAAGCTGGTCGAGCAGCGCCGTGTCGATCTCGCCCGAGCCCGGCAGCCCGACTTTCAGCTGATAGGCCTGGATGGCCTTGCGGGTCGCCGGCCCCGTGAGACCATCGACCGTGCCGTCATAGAAGTTGAGGTCCTTCAGAATGCCTTGCACCTGCTGGACCACCGGATCCGGCTTGGCCACCGGCTGCGCCGGTGGCTGGCGCACGATGTTGATCGTGGTTTCCGGCTGGTCGGAGACGGTATGCGGAAAATTCTCGATGTTGCGGGTGGCGAAGAAGGCGCCTGTGTGCGGAAAGGGCTGATACCAGAGCGCGTTGGCCGAGACGTAGAACAGCGTCACCAGGAAAGCGGTAGAACCGCCGACCAGAACCGGATTGCTTGCGATCAGCTGACCGACGGCAACCGCGCCCTCCGCAAGGACGCCGCGCTCGGGTTCGACCACCTTAGGCCGTTTTGCGGAGCGAGCCATTTCTCTCCCCATCTGCATCCCCCCTCGGCTTGGCCGCCGGCATGGCGAACACGCCGGAAGGCGCGCCGGAACGCCGCTTCGGCCCGTTCACCGGCAAGCTTATCGTCACCGTGGTGCCCTTACCGGGCGCGCTCTCGATCGACATCGTGCCCTCGTGCAGCGCCACCAGGCCCTTGACCAGCGACAGGCCGAGCCCGGTTCCCTCGAAACGGCGGGTGTAGTCGTTCTGGATCTGCATGAACGGCTTGCCGAGATTGGCCATATCCTCCTCGGCGATGCCGATGCCAGTGTCGCTCACCCAGAAGTGCAGGCGCGAGCCGACGCGCTTGGCGCCGATCACGACGCTGCCGCCATCGGGCGTGAACTTGATCGCGTTCGAAGCGAGATTGATCAGGATCTGCTGCACCGCGCGGCGATCGGCATTGATCTCGCCGGCGTCCGGCGCGATCTGCGTGGCAAGGACTATGCTCTTGGCATCGGCCAGCGGCCGCATCATCGAGCGGCACATGTCGACGGCCTCGACGAAGCGGAACTGTTCCAACTCGGTCGCATAGGCACCCGCCTCGATGCGCGAGACATCGAGGATCGAGGTGACGACGGACAGAAGGTGCTGGCCGGACTCCCTGACCAGGCCGACATATTCCTTCTGGCGCGGATCCTTGAAGGGGCCGAACATCTCGTGCAGCAGCATGTCGGAAAAGCCGATGATGGCGTTGAGCGGCGTGCGCAGTTCGTGGCTGACGACCGCCAGGAAACGGCCCTTGGCCACTTCGGCCGCCGCGGCGGCCTCCCTGGCTTGCGCGAGTTCCTCGCGCAGCGCCGCGACATCGTCGTTTTCGCGCAGGACCAGGGTGAAGACGTCGCGGTCTGCATCGCCAGCGAGCAGATCGAGGCTGAACGGACGGAAATTGTCGACCGCGCCGGAACCTTCGCGCGGCAGACGGATGCGCAGCTCGAGCCGGCGCTTCGGCGCGCCCTCGCGCATGTCGGCCAAAGCGGTGAGATAGGGGACGCGGTCGGAAAGATGGACGCGGTCGAAGAGGCCGGTTCCGAGCAGGAGCTCCGGCGCCAGTTTCAGGATCGAACGCGCCCTGGCGGACGCGTCGAGCACTTCACCCTGGCGCCCGATGCGCAGCACGACGGCGTCGATGACGTCCTCGAGACGGTCGGCGGTGGGCTCGTCCGTCGGCAAGCTGGCCGGATTGGCGAAGGCGGCGGCGCGCGGCAACAGCGTCAGCGCCCAGGCGAGCGGCAAGAGCCAGTGCCAGGTGGCGATTTCGCCGGGCGGCAGGAGCAGGCCGGCAAAGGGTTGCAGCGCGATGGCGGCAGCCGCCGCCAGGGCGCTCGACAAGGCGGCGCGCCGCGATCCCGATACCCACCAGGTTTCGACCGGCAATGCCAGGCCAAGCAGCGCGACCGGCGAGGCCAGTCCGCCCGCGGCGGCAAGAGCGCCGGCAAGGGCAAGGCCACCCAGCACGACCGCCATGCGGCCGGCGAGCGCCATGTGGCCGGTGGCGGCGACCAGAAGTGCCGCGAACCAGCACAGGCCGAAAGCGGCGAAGATGGCAGCCACCGTGACGGCCGCCCCGAGGCTGGAGGTGACCAGCGTTACCGCGGCACCCGCGGCAAGAAATGGCGCGGCCAGCATGACCCCGATGAAGCGGCGCTGGCGCAAGCGTTCCGCCTCACCCGTCACGGTCGGGTGAACCATGCGTTCGCAGCCGGCGGCAACCGCGCCAGGCAATTGAACGTATCTGGCTGAAATCGAACTCAACGCACACGTACCTAGTCGTAAAAACGCCCTGCCCGGCAGGTGACTCGTCAATCGGCTTGAAACTCGCATCCAGCGTTTAAGGAATGGATAAGGCTGACGAAACCGGCGACCCGCCCAGGGCAAATATTGTGATGCCGGCCCGGCAAAGCACGCCGAGTTGGAGCCATGGTAAACGGCGGGTTAGCCGCAGGGCCTCTGCCAAAATGGGCAACAACTTGAGCCGGCTGACCATCTCCAGAAATAATACCCTTTAATAACAATGGGATATATGGTTATCGTAACGTTAAGGCAGGCGATGAGATTCGAAACAATTCGATGTCAGAACCAATCCTTTCGAATTCGCCTAAAATTTGAGGCAAATTCGCGGCTTCGATGCAAGCCGTCCTTTGCGTGACCATGCCATCATCGTGCCTATAAAAGAGGTCATGCCGATGGATGCATGACCCGTCACGGACGAGAGGCAAGTAAGATGGGCTTTCTGATCAGGATGGCTTTCTGGTTTTCGCTGGTGTTGCTGGCGCTGCCGCTCGGCGTTGGCCCGGGCGAAGACGGGCAGCAGAGCGTCGGGCCGATCCAGGCGCTGTTTGCGGCGCGCGAGGCGGTGGGCGACATTGCAGGGCTGTGCGAGCGCAAGCCCGATGTCTGCGAAACAGGCAAATCGGCCATGTACACCATCAGCGTTCGTGCCAAGGAAACGGCCAAGATCGCCGCGGCCATGATCGACGACAAGCAAGCCGGGCAGGCAGACGCCCCCGCGATGAAGGTCGCGGATGACGGCTCCGTCACGACCACGGGCAGCGTAGCCGAAGACATCGTGCTGCCCGCCAAGGTCAACATTCCGGTGATGTTGACGGCAAAGAACTGAATTCCTTCCACCCGTTCGCTCGGCTCTTTGGTTTCCACGCAATTCCGAACGGAGGGCTACGGCGAAGTCGCCGAGCCTGAACCGCTACGCACTTTTCCTGGAATTGCTCTACGCCGCGGGCCCGTCCGACCTCTCGACGCCCGCGGCGTCTTTCTTTTTCCGTGACGCGGCGGTGCCGGGCCACTATATGCGGGGGCAATGACCGCCCCGATCCAGACGATCCGCGACGACTTTTCCCTGCTCGACGAGTGGGAGGACCGCTATCGCTATGTGATCGAGCTCGGCGAAGGCCTGCCGCCTTTTCCCGAAGCGGAGCGCACGGCCGCGAACAAGGTCCCCGGCTGCGTGAGCCAGGTGTGGCTCACCACCGAGCAGGGAGCAGGCGCCGATCCGGTGATCAGCTTCCAGGGCGATTCGGACGCCCATATCGTGCGCGGCCTGGTCGCCATCATGCTGGCGCTGTTTTCAGGCCGGCGGGCAAGCGAAATCCAGAGCACGGATGCAGAGGCGACCCTGAAGGAGCTCGGCCTCGACGAACATCTGTCGCCGCAGCGCGCCAACGGGCTGCGCTCGATGGTCAAGCGCATCAAGCGCGACGCGGAAGCCGCGTTGAAGCAGACGGCCTGATCCGGGCCGGCGTTTCTTTATTCTGACGCAATTCCGGACGGATGGCTACGGCGAAGTCGCCGAGCCCAAACGCGATGCATTTTTCCTGGACTTGCTCCGAAAGCAAAACGGCGCCGCAAGGGCGCCGTCGAATTGCCTGTGAAACCGAGACCGATCAGCGGCCCTTGCGCTTGCGGCCCAGGCCCATCTTCTTGGCGAGCTGCGAACGGGCGGCCGCGTAATTGGGTGCGACCATCGGATAGTTGGCGTCCAGGCCCCACTTCTCGCGGTACTCTTCCGGCGTGAGATTGTAGTGGGTCATCAGGTGCCGCTTCAGCGACTTGAACTTCTTGCCGTCCTCGAGACAGACGATGTAGTCGTCATGGACGGAGCGCTTCGGATTGACGGCCGGCTTCTGCTTCTCGGTCGACGGCTGCTCGGGCGACCCACCGACGCGGCCCAACGCGGCGTGGACGTCGGCGATAAGGTTCGGCAGTTCCCCAACCGGCACCGGGTTGTTGCTGACATAGGCGGCGACGACATCGGCGGTCAGCTCGATCAGCGCATCACCGTTTTTCGAAGGTGTTTCGACGATTTCCATAGTGCTAAGGCCCCAACGAGAGTGTTTCTAAAACTGCGCCCTTTTTTCCGGGATCGGGCATCGCGCGAATTTCATTCAGGAAGGCCCTGCGATTCGCGTCGGGTCATCTTAATGACGCCGCATTGCAAGTAAGTCAATTCGCATATTGACTTATATTGGCCGATATTCATCAAATATTGCCGATTCAGCTTCAAAAATTCGTGCGCCGTGTAACTTCGTGAGATTTTTCTGGCCAGACCAGCATGCCATGACGTTGCGTCATCCACATGTTAGACATCCGATCGCCGCCCGACATGGCGCGCAATGCTTGGCCAATGCTTGGATGCCTGTTGCGCCAGCACGATGAATCCTGTGGCGCAACGGAGCGTAAGGATCACTCCCGCCGGCCGGACCGACAAGGCCAAGTGACGGGATCCGTCAATAGGGCGCGATGTATCTGCCGTAGACCCAGCCGGTGACAAAATGGCCGTTCCGCGCCGGGTCGTGCCAGATTTCGCACCAGCGATAGCGGATTGCCTGACGCTGCTTCCATAGCGGCTGCCGGGCGATATCGAGCAGATTTACGCCCCCGGTGCAGCGGCCGGTCAACTGCAGCACGGCGCCGTTCGGATAGGCGGCCTGTC
>JAFKFE010000406.1 GCA_017308345.1 Alphaproteobacteria bacterium
ACCGCGCCGCGGTGCGGCTGCGCAGCTCGGACGTGGCGGTCTCGACGATCGCTTTCGATGCCGGCTTCAACGATCTGTCCACTTTCAACCGCCGGTTCCGGCGCGAGATGGGGGAAACCCCCGGCGCCTACCGTGCCCGCCGCGCGGGCCGATGAGGTTGCCGCTGCCGGTCGGGCGTGCCGTCAATCGTCCGTCGGACCGCACCATCCAGGCAGATAGTCCGCGTCCTTGCTCCTGGCGAGCGCCAGCGCATCCTTCATCGCCTTGTCGAAATTCTTCGCGACCGCATTCCGGTCGATGCGCCGGCGCAGGAAATCCGCCCAGATGAACTCGCTGAACGGCGTTGTGTCCTTGGCGTAGCCGCCCAGCCGGCGCAGTTCGCCCGCCATGCTCCGGTAGGGATCGTCGACCAGTTCGCCGATGGTCTTTGGAATTGCCGAGTATTCGCGGCGCCGGCCGTTCTCGTCGAACGGGTGCATCCAGCCGCGATTGTCGAGCACGAAGAGAAACGCGTCCTTGTCGAGCGCGGACAGGTCGCTGACCACGGTCACGAGCACGTCCTTGACACCTTCCTCGAGGAGGGCGCGGGCGAGGTGATGGTGATCGGTGACGTAGTTGCGGTTTTTGGGACCGAGCACGACCGGCACCATGTGCCTGCCGAGGAAGGCGCCGGTCTTGTTCTTCGCGTCTTGCGCCCGGATCATCTGGCGCTTCAGCCCGACCTCCCTCATGCCGACCGTTATCTGCGTGGGCCTCAATTCCTCGACGGGGACCGGCGTCACAATGGGTTCTCGCGGGGTGATCATGGCACTCCATCCTGTTCTTGCTGCTGCGGGTTCCCCGGACCAAGCGATTTGATCGCCGCGTCGACGCTGTGGAATATCCGCTGCGTGCCGACGATTTCGGCGATTCCGAACCGCGTCAGCGCCTCCTGGGCGCGCAGCGATTCCATGCGTGCGATAGCAAAGACGGCGCCCTTGTCGCGACAATGGCGGATGGTGTCGATCAGCGCCTGGGCGGCGGTGTAGTCGATCTCGACGATGTTGCTGGCCTCCAGCACCACCAGCTCCACGCCCTCGCTCCTGGCGTCGATCAGGTCGCTCAGGCCGCGCTTGAAACGGCCGGCGTTGACGAAGGAAAGCGGCGCCTGGAACGCCGCGACCAGCACGCCGGGGTGCTGCTCGCCCGCGTTTGAGCCGCTCGGCGGCCACCAGACCGAGGTGCCCGGCACCTGCGCCAGTTCGATCGGTTCCGTGCGCGTCGAGCCCCAGATGCCGTGCAGCAGCGAAAGGCCGATGCCGATCGCGACGCCCGTTTCGATCGGCAGGACGACGATCGCGATCATGGTGATCAGGATCAGCGCGAATTCGACCGGCGCCTGCCGGTAGACGCTAGCGGCCACCCTCCAGCGCAGGATGCGCTGGGCCACGTACATCAGCACGCCGGCAAGCGCCGCTTGCGGCACATCGGCGAGCAAGCGGCCGCCGAAGGCGCCGAGCGCCAAGACGATTGCCGCCGCGATCAGGCCCGAAAGCTGCGAGCGGCCGCCGGTCTGCGCGACGATGGCCGTGCGCGGCGGGCTGGCGTTCACGGCAAAGGCGCCGAACAGGCCGGACACGAGGCTGCCGGCACCGACGCCGACGAAATCGTGGTTGACGTCGGGTGTTTCACCATCCTGAGGCGCGAAGGAACGGCTGGTGGCCGCTGTCTGCACCATGACGACGATGGCGATCAGCAGCGCCAGCGGGACGAGTGCCCGCGCGTCATCGAGGTTGATCAGCGGCAGGCCGGGTGCCGGAAACCCGTTCGGTAAGGCGCCGAGCACCTCGACGCCGCGATTCTTGAGGCCCAGGCCGACGACGGCAAGCGTCGCCAGCACCATGCCGATCAACGCCGCCGGTATGCGCGCGCTGATTCGCTCGGCCGCAAGGACAATCACGAATACGCCCAGTCCAAGGGCCAGGCTCCAGGAGTTGGTGAGATGGATGTTGGCGACGATCTCGCCGACGCGTCGCAGCGTTTCACCGCTTTGCGGCGGCAGGCCAAGCAGCCCAGGCAGTTGCGAGACGATGATGTGGACCGAAATGCCGGCGAGGAAACCGGTCGTGACCGGCACGGAGAGGAGATCGGCGATCCAGCCGAGACGGAAGACGCCGCTCAGCGCCACCAGCAGTCCCACCATCAGCGCCAGCATCGCCGCCAGCGCCAGGTAATGCGGCGAACCGGCGGTGGCGATCAGCGCCAACCCGCCGGCGAACAGTGGCGTGATGGTCGAATCGGCGCCGGCCGACAGCTGGCGGTTGGCGCCGAACAGCGCGAAGGCCACCGATCCGGCGACGAAGGCAAAAAAGCCGGATTCCGGCGCAAAACCGCCCAGGCGCGCCGTCGCCATCTGCTCGGGGATGGCGATCGCCGCGAGCGTGATGCCGGCCGCCAGATCGCCGTTGAGATCCTTGACGCTCCAGCCGCTCAGCGCTCGCAAAGGCAGCCATGAGGCCAGGTTCACAGCAGTTGCGGTTTTTGCCCGATCCATCGCCGACCTTGCCGCGTGACGGCGAAAACGACCGTGGCCATATCGTCGCAATCAGCGGTATCCATTTGAAATTACCACCAAAATTGTCTCTGGAAAAGTCCGGCCGACATTGGAGTTTCGGCTAGGCTTCCTATATAAGCATGCAGTGATTCCCGACTGGATTGTGACCTGATTTGACCGACCAGAAGACACCGCGCGGGCCGGACGGCGGCCCCACCGGCATCGAGCCGATCTCCATCATCGAGGAGATGCAGCGCTCCTATCTCGATTACGCCATGAGCGTGATCGTCAGCCGCGCGCTTCCCGACGTGCGCGACGGCCTGAAGCCCGTGCATCGCCGTATCCTCTACGCCTCGCATGAGAGCGGCTACCACTGGAACCGCAAATATGTGAAGTCGGCGCGCCCGGTCGCAGACGTGATGGGTAAATACCATCCGCATGGCGACGCCTCGATCTACGACGCTTTGGTGCGCATGGCGCAGGACTGGTCGCTGCGCGTGCCGCTGATCGACGGTCAGGGCAATTTCGGATCGATCGACGGCGATCCGCCGGCGGCGATGCGCTACACCGAGTCCAGGCTCACCAAGGTCGCGCATGAGCTGCTGGAGGACATCGACAAGGAAACCGTCGATTTCCAGGACACTTACGACGCCTCGGGCAGCGAGCCGAAGGTGCTGCCGGCGCGGTTGCCTAATCTTCTAGTCAATGGTTCGGGCGGCATCGCGGTTGGCATGGCGACCAACATCCCGCCGCACAATCTGACGGAAGTCTGCAACGGCGCCATCGCCGTCATCGACAATCCGGCGATCGACCTGACGGCGCTGATGGAGATCGTGCCCGGTCCGGACTTCCCGACCGGCGGCATAATCCTCGGCCGTTCCGGCATCTACAATGCCTATTCGACGGGCCGCGTCTCGATCGTCATGCGCGGCCGCGTCGAGATCGAGCAGCGCGGCAACGACCGTGAATCCATCGTCGTCACCGAGATTCCCTATCAGGTGAACAAGGCGGCGATGATCGAGAAGATGGCCGAGCTGGTGCGCGAAAAGCGTATCGAAGGCATCTCCGACATTCGCGACGAGAGCGACCGCCAGGGCTACCGCGTCGTCATCGAATTGAAGCGCGAGGCCGTCGCCGACGTCATCCTCAACCAGCTCTACCGCTTCACGCCGCTGCAGACCTCGTTCGGCGCCAATATGGTGGCGCTCAACGGCGGCAAGCCGGAAGTGCTGACGCTGATCGACATGCTGAAGGCCTTTGTCGGTTTCCGCGAGGAAGTCGTCAGCCGTCGCACGAAATACCTGCTGCGCAAGGCGCGCGAGCGGGCGCATGTGTTGGTCGGCCTGGCGATTGCCGTCGCCAATATCGACGAGGTCATCAAGCTCATCCGCACTGCGCCCGATCCTCAGACGGCGCGCGAGCAATTGATGGAACGGCGCTGGCCGTCACACGACGTCGCGCCGCTGATCAAGCTCATCGACGATCCGCGCCACCGTATCAACGAGGACGGCACCTACAATCTTTCCGAGGAGCAGGCTCGCGCCATCCTCGAGCTGCGCCTGCAGCGCCTGACGGCGCTCGGCCGCGACGAGATCGCCGACGAATTGAACCAGATCGGCGCTGAAATTGTTGATTTCCTTGATATTTTGTCGTCACGCGCGCGCATCCAGCAGATCGTCAAGGATGAGCTGATCGCGGTCCGCGACGAGTTCGGCACGCCGCGGCGCACCGAACTCTCCGAGGGCGGCGCGGACATGGAAGACGAGGACCTGATCCAGCGCGAGGACATGGTCGTCACCGTCAGCCATTCCGGCTACATCAAGCGCGTGCCACTGTCGCTCTACAGGGCGCAGCGCCGCGGCGGCAAGGGCCGCTCCGGCATGTCGACCAAGGAAGAGGATTTCGTCACCCGGCTGTTTGTGGCCAACACGCACACGCCGGTGCTGTTCTTCTCCTCGCGCGGCATCGTCTACAAGGAAAAGGTCTGGCGGCTGCCGATCGGCAATCCGCAATCGCGCGGCAAGGCGCTGATCAACATGCTGCCGCTCGAGCAGGGCGAGCGCATCACCACGATCATGCCGTTGCCCGAGGACGAGACCAGTTGGGGCGAGCTCGACGTGATGTTCGCCACCACGCGGGGCACCGTGCGCCGCAACAAGCTCAGCGACTTCGTCCAGGTCAACCGCAACGGCAAGATCGCCATGAAGCTGGAGGAAGAGGGCGACGAGATCCTCGGCGTCGAGACCTGCACCGACAATGACGACGTGCTCTTGACCGCGAATTCCGGCCAGTGCATCCGCTTCCGGGTCTCCGATGTGCGCGTCTTCCAGAGCCGCAATTCGGTCGGCGTGCGCGGCATCACCATGGCAGAGACCGACCGCGTCATCTCGATGTCGATCATCGAGAATGTCGATGCCTCACCCGCAGAGCGCGCCGCTTATCTGAAGCGCGCCGCGGCCGAGCGCCGCCTTGCCGCCGGGACAGCTGGCGAAGATGAGGAGATCGCGCTGACCAATGAGGAGGTCGGCGAGGAAGCGGAGCTTTCCGACGAGCGCTACGAATTCCTCAAGGCGCATGAGCAGCTTGTGCTGACGGTGACCGAATATGGCTACGGCAAGCGCTCGTCGTCCTACGATTTCCGCCTGATCGGCCGCGGCGGCAAGGGCATCCGCGCCACCGACGTGTCGAAGACGGCTGAAATCGGCCGTCTGGTCGCTACCTTCCCGGTCGGCAATGACGATCAGATCATGCTGGTGTCGGATGGCGGCACGGTCATCCGCGTGCCGGTCAACGGCATACGCTTCGCCAGCCGCGCCACCAAGGGCGTGACGATCTTCAATACGGCCGAAGGCGAGAAGGTTGTCTCGGTCGGGCGGATATCGGAGCCGCAGTCCGACGAGGAGGCCGAAGACGTGGCTTCGGGCGAAACTGGCGCCGATGACGCGGGCGGGAGCGAATAGGTCCGTCTAAGCTTCACCGGCCCGGCGGGCCGGTGGGGGGGATCAGTGGCGGCGGTAGACGTTGCGATGGGCGAAACCATCGAGGCGCCTGGTGTTGGCCTTGACGCGCACTCGCGCTGCTTCCTGATGCAACCCGAACGCGGTCGCGATCAGCATCACGATGGTCATTGCCGTGGCAAGCATGTAGATCAGCATTTGCGTGTTCTCCTGCATTTACAACGATGAAATGGGGATTTGGTTTCATCCCTTGAAGCGGCAACCTAGTGAACGCTGCGTGAAGCGTTCGTGATCCCCGCATTCATCTGTCGTTCATCGGCATGAAAAGGTTCACGGTCGGAGCGGTTCGCCGTCTCACGGAAGCGGCGAACCGCTCTGTCTCCTTGTTTGGCGCAATTCCGGACGGAGACCCGCTCACACTTTTCCCGGAAATG
>JAFKFE010000407.1:0-5903 GCA_017308345.1 Alphaproteobacteria bacterium
GCTCGGCCGGCATGACTTCACCACCTTCCGCTCCACCCAGTGCCAGGCCGAAAGTCCGGTCCGCACGCTTGCGCGTCTCGACGTCAGCCGCAATGGCGATTTCATCGAGGTCCGCACCTCGGCGCGCTCTTTCCTGCACAACCAGGTTCGCTCGATGGTCGGCTCGCTGAGGCGCGTCGGCGACGGCTCCTGGGGCTCCGCCGATCTCATGGCGGCGCTCGAAGCGCGCGACCGCGCCGCCTGCGGCCAGGTTGCGCCGCCCGACGGGCTTTTTCTCGTCGGCGTCGACTATCCGCGAGAGGCATGATCCCCTAGCCGTCGCTCTGGAATATCCAAACAAGGGTCTTAGGCGGCGTTCAGCGCCAGAAGCGCTTTGTGTCGGCGAAGGCGTCATGCGCCTCCGCAGCCGCCTCGATCATCGCGGCTTTTTCCTCGACCGTGGTGATCAGGAATGCGGCGCCCTGATCCCCGTCCAGACCGACCCGGGCAAGCAGCCCTGGCGTGGAAACCGCATCGTTCAGCAGGCCGAGCTCATCCTGCAGCTTTTCCAGCGTTTCGAGAAAGCGGTCGTACCGGCGCATCTGCCGCCTGGTCTGGAACAGCGGCGCGAAGAACTCGGCCGCGTAGCGCAGCTTCTTGGCATCCTTGCGCAGCTCATGGCGGGTCGCGTCGTCGAGATCGACGAGGTCGCGACCGCGCTTCCTGACCCTCTTGCGGAAGCGGTCGAGCGCCGAGGCGGCGAAGTCGCGCGCGCGTTGCTCGCGCGCCTCCGTCGCCGATGGCTGGGTGAGCCAGTCCCCACGGACAAGCCACTCCGACAGGTCGAGCATGAGGGCCCGCGCGCGCTGCGAGGCCAATACCGTCATGGCATCCCCGTAAGCCTGCTGGCGCGCCTGCTCCAGCCTTTCGCGGATGTCGCCAGCGTCGCAGCGCGCGATCAGCACGTCGAGGCCGCGCGCCGTTCCCAGTTCGGCGGCCAGCCAGCGCAGTTCCTCGCGCAGCCGGTCGAATTGGCCGTCGCTTGCGATCGCCTTGTGGATCGTAAAGGCCGAGCGTAACCGGCGCAGCGCCACGCGCGCCTGATGCACGGCCTCGCCGTCTCGCGGGTCGATCAACGCCTCGTTCAACCGGAACTGGCGCAGGCAGGCGCCGGCAATGCGATGGAAGGCGGCCGCGGCGGTCACATCCGCGGTCAGGGCGACGGGTTCGGTCTTTACCGCGCGGGCGGCCGGTCCTAGCAAGCGATAGCCGCGCTCGGCCTTGTTGAGCACGCCGAGCCGCAGCGGCACCGCGGTGTCGATACGGCGGGCCAAGGAAAATAGCGCCGCGGTCGAGCCGCGCTTCAGCTCCAGCTCGATCTCGCAGAGCGGTGAGCGCCTGTCGCCGGCCACGACCTCGCCGCGGTCGAGCACGAGCTCGATCGTCGCATCCTCCCACGAGACCATCCAGGTCCGCCGCTCGACAAGCACCTCGAAAGCCGGTCCGAGATACTTGTAGTTGTCGCCCAGCAGCGCCTTGAGCGGGGTCGTGACGTCGAGGAGAGGACGATCGTCCTCGACAGGCTGCTCCCATTCCGGCCGGGCGAACAATCCCCCGGCCCCGGGACCGGCAGCCTTTACGGTCTGGATGCGCCGCCCTCCCGATTCCCGGATTCTGAGCGTGAAGCCGGCCTTGCGCAGATCCTGGCCCGGCGTATCGAAATAGATCGACCGCAGCCGGGCGACCGCGGACCCCGTCGGGAGCAGGTCCGATCCGATCAGCATATCGGCCGCCTCGAGCGCCAGTTCGAGCTTGAGTTCCACTTCCTGTGCCGGCACCACTGGCCTCCCGATTCGCCCAAGCGGGGCGCCGGCCGACTGGCCCATCGCCTGGAATGTCATCCCGTCCTCCCATGCAGCAGGTCGAGCCGCCGCAACAATTCCGTCGGCACCTGCTCGGCGGTGCGCGACGCGCCGGCGAAGATCGTGCCGCTGTTGCCGTCGAGCGTGATCACCGCTCCCGGATCGAGCCATTCGTCGCCGAAGCCGATCCGGCCACCGGGCTCGTCGATACGCATGGCTTCGCAGCCGACGAGACAGACCTTGCCGAGCTGCCGCGCCACCACGGCCGCGTGGGACGTACGCGCGCCGTGGCGGGTGAGCAGGCCCCGCACGCGATCGATCAGCGCGACGTCATGGGTCTCGGCGTTCTGCCGCGCGAGGATCACCGGCGTTCCTTTGGCCTCGAATGCCGCGACCTGTGCCTCGTCGAGCGCGACCGCGCCGCTGGCGACTCCGCTGGAGGCGGTCGCGGCATGGCCGAGCGGTGTCGCCGCCGCGCCATCCTCGGCCACGATGACGCGCGTGGTCAGCGCGGCGGCGTCGAGGCCCGCGGTGCGGGTGCGCGCGGTGTCGCGGTCGATCAGCCCCTCGTCCGCCATGTCGAGAGCGATGCGGGCGGCCGCCTGGGGCGTGCGCTTGCCGTCGCGGGTCTGCAGCAGGAAGAGCTTCCCGTCCTCGACGGTGAATTCGAAATCCTGCATGTCGCCAAAATGCCGCTCGAGCGCCTTCGTCGCCTCGACCAGTTCCTCCCAGACCCGCGGGGCGATCGCGGCCAGCCGGTCGTGGCCCTGGGCGCTGCGCCGGCCGCTGACCACGTCCTCGCCCTGCGCGTTGAACAGGAAATCGACCCATGGGGCGGGATCGCCGTCGCTGGGGTTGCGGGTGAAGCCGACGCCGGCTCCCGACAGTCCGCCCGCGTTGCCGAACACCATGCGCTGGACAGTCACCGCCGTGCCCATGGCATGGCTCAGCCCGCGCATCTCGCGATAGGCGACGGCCTTGTCGCTCGACCATGAGCGGAACACCGCCGCGATCGCCGCCTGCAACTGCGCGATGGCGTCCTGCGGAAAGGCCTCCCCCGCCAGCCGCCGGTAGGTTTCCAGATGCCGTCGCGCGAGATCGCGCAACGCGGCGAAGTCGAGCGAGCGCTCGTCCTCGCCCATGCGCACCTGATCGAGATCGTCCTCGAAGGCGGCCGCGTCGATGCCCGCCACCACCTCGCCATAGCCGGCGATCAGGCGGCGATAGGCGTCCCAGGCCAGCCGCGGATTGCCGGTCGATCGGATCAGCCCCGGCAGCGTCGCGTCGCCGAGGCCGATGTTGAGCAGCGTCTCCATCATCCCCGGCATCGACACCGGCGCGCCGGAGCGGACGGACAACAAAAGCGGCCGGCGCGGATCGCCGAAGCGGAGCCCGGTCGCGGCCTCGAGCCGCTTCATCGCGTCGTGCCAGAGCGCGGGCGTAACCGCTTCCGGATGGGCGCAGAGGCTGGTGTCCAGCACGAAGGCCGGCGGCACGTTCAGCCCAAGCGCCGCCATCCGCGCGAGATTGTAGGCCTTGAAGCCCATCGTCTCTGGCGAAGCTGCCTTGGCCAGCGGCGCGCCGGCCACGATCAGGCCAGGCTGGGCTATCCGATCGGCCGGAATGCACGTTGCCGCGTCGTTCACGCCCGCCTCCCCTGATGCCCCGCGCCGACCCGCGTGAAGACCAGGCCGCGCATCGCGTAGCCCGTGCGCAGCAGCGCGTCGGTGGAGGCTTCCAGCGCGGCCGCGAAATCGGTGCCGAGGCTGAGCGCGGCCGCGTCCGAGACATGGCGCACGAACAGCCGCCTGACATCGCGGGTCAGCGCGTCGCACAGCTTCTCGGCGTTGACCACCCGCCAGCAGGCGGCCAGGAATTCATCCTGGTCCTCCGCGAGGCTCGCTTCGTTGAGCGTGCGCGCTATCGCCAGCGCCTTGACATGGTCCTGTGTCGCTTCCAGCACCTTGTCGGCAAGCCGGCGCAGCGCGGCGCGCAGCTCGTCATTCCAGCCATGGTGGTTGTCCTCGGCGATCAGCGACAGGACGAATCCGGCCTCCTCCAGCTCGTCCGCCGCATCGTCGGCGCATTCGATCAGCCGCAGGAAGGGCAGCCAGCGCGCGTTGCCGGCCGCCTGATCGCGCAGGCGCATCACCAGATGATCGGCCTTGCGCTCCCATACCTTGGCGCGCTCCGAGAGCTTCCGCGCCGCCTTGACGTCCGTTTCGTGGCCGTGGGCCAGCGCATCGCGTATACCCTCCGCCAGGGCCTGGCAGAAGGCGGCGTGCTCGCCGAGCAGGGCGAATTCATCGCGGTGGCGGCCGACATGGCGCGACAGGAGCAGCCTGATCTGGTCGGCGACCAGGGCGGCGGTCTGGCCCGCCTGCATGGCATTGGAAGCAAGGACCAGCGCCTCGGTCAGGAAATCGCGCGCCTCGGCCTCGCCCAGCACGCCGTCCAGCCGGTCGCCGACGCGAAAGTGGTCCGGTGACAGCGCTTCCATGGCGTCGAAGACCAGCTGTTCGGCTCCGGCCATGAGCCAACCCATGTGGCCCGCCTCGCGATGGGCCGCCTCGGTCAGCACCGCGACGGAAAGCGGCTTGGCCACCAGCCGGTTCAGCCGCTTGCGCGCCCGGTTCCAGTCGATCAGGAAGACGATGCGCGCGCCCAGGGCCTCGAGCGCGACGTCCGCCGCCGCAAGATCCGCGCAGTCGAAACGCGCTGTGCCGACGACGTAGTCGGCGCCCGCGTTCAGGCCGGCGCTGCGCCGCGCGCCGACGCCCGACCATTGCGCCCCGATTTCCGACAGGAACTCCTGGAAGAAGGCGAAGCGCCGCTCGTGCAGGTCCGAATAGGTGAGCGTGATCGAAAGGCCCTCCATCTGGATCACCAGCACATGCGCGTCGTTGGTGCCGATGTCGTTCTGGATGAGCAGCCGGGCTCCATCGCGGGTCGCCGCCGTGTCGAGGCCGGGATGATCGAATTTGAGCTTGCGCGTGCGGTTCAGCCCGCGCATGAACGCGGCGACCCGGGGCCGGTCGTCGGCGTCGAGCTGCCAGACATGGGCGCCGTCCACCGTGTCGTCCGACACATCGGCCGCCAGCCGGTTCAGGCTCTTGTGCAGATCCATCACCAGGATGTGGAACGTATCGCTCCCGCCGCGCTTCCCGCCGGTCAGCGCCAGCATCTGGGCGTCGTCGAGCACGCCCGCGTTCAACCGGTCCAGCCAATCGCACCAGTGGTCGACCCGCGCGGTCTGCGCCTTGTGGTCGGCATCCGCGCTGCCTTCCAGCGGGCGCGCCATCAGACGGATGTCCTCGCCAAGCATCTTGCCCAGTCGAGGCAGGTCGGGAAGGTGCAGCTTCCCGACCTCCGACCAGGCCGCCTCCTGCATCTCCAGCATCCAGGGCGCGTTGACATGCGCGGCGGCGTAGTCGCGGCGCAGGTCGGCCAGCGGCACCGCGCCGTCGGCGGCATGGGCTGCCGCGGCCTGCAGCGCGGTCAGCGCGAATTTCAGCCGGTCATTTGCCCCGAGCGCGGCCTTGATCCGGGCCGGCAGGAGCAGTTTCGATTGACCGAGCGCGGCGACGACATCCACTTTCTCCATCTGTCAGCCGTCCATCCTGTCGTGAAGCTTTGCCGTCTTGTTCATTGCCATTTCATCCTTTCCAGAGTACTTCGAAATCATAAGCCGACTTATGAAAGCATATCGAAGCACTGTCACAATCTTGTCATGATGAATCTACTCCGCGTCAAAGGATTGACCATTGATCCAGCGCAAATCATTCGAAAGAAGATTGTCCCGGGAGCGGCTGCTCCCGAATGCGGCCGCGATGATGGACATCGCCCCGGGGCCGATACCCTGCGGGCCGGCCGGTCGGACTTGCGGATCAGGCTTCCGATACAGCCCCAGGCAGCCTCCGCCATGACGGATCGCGGAGCGCGACAGGCTCCGCCAGGCCGCGGTTCACCGTTTCACGCGCGGTTTGGAGACGGACTCTGATCTCAGGTCGAACAGGCCTGAAATCATTCGGCTCTAGGCTCCGGCGTCGGCGGGTATGTCGA
>JAFKFE010000407.1:5925-9037 GCA_017308345.1 Alphaproteobacteria bacterium
GGTCGAGGGAAGGAAGAGCCTGAGCAGCGCGGAGGGCAGCATCAGCCAGGCGATGATCGCCGACGCCCAGTTGGACGCCACGACATAGTGGACGAAGCGGCCGCCGATGCCGGCGCGCGGCGCGACCAGCGCCAGCGCCACCAGCGGCAGCACCCAGGAGCCGATATCGACCGTCGCCAGCCGGATCAGCATGCCCAGGCGCCCGGCAAAGGCATCTGGGTCGCCGATCTCATTGGCGATCCCGACCCAGCCGACGATCAGCGCCGGCGCGGCCACGACAATGGCGAAGAAGGAATTCCAGAAGCCGTCCGCCGACAGGTCGAGCAGGCGCAGGCCGTCTGCCTTGCCGAACATCAGCCGCCAGGCGCCGGCCAGCGAAGCATAGGTCTCGTCCGCCGAAAGCATGGTCACGAAAGGCCCTGTCCGAACCAGTCCTCGATGAAGCGTTCGTAGATTTGCGTCAGCGTCTCGAGATCGGCGAGCGCGACGCGCTCGTCCACCATATGCATGGTCTTGCCGACCAGCCCGAACTCGACCACCGGGCAATAATCCTTGATGAAGCGCGCGTCCGACGTGCCGCCGGAGGTGGAGAGCGCCGGCGTCCTGCCGACCACGGCGGCCACCGAGCTGCTCAGCGTATCGATCAACTTGTCGTCGCGGGTGAGGAAGACATGGCTCGGCCGGTCGCGCCAGACGAGCTCGTAGTCGACCGGCGTCTTCTTGCCCGGCCGGTATTTCTTGCGCCCGGCGGCCTGGTCGAGCCGGTTGTGGATCTCGGCCTGGATCGTTTCCGCGTCCCAGGTGTCGTTGAAGCGGATGTTGAAAATCGCCGTCGCCTTGGCCGGGATGACGTTGGTCGCCGGATTGCCGACATCGATCGACGTCACCTCGAGGTTGGTCGGCTGGAAATCCTTCGTCCCCTTGTCGAACACCGGATGAAGCAGCGCGTCGACCAGGCTGATCAGCCCGCGCACCGGATTGTCGGCAAGCTGCGGGTATGCGGCGTGCCCTTGCCGCCCGTTCACGGTCACGCTGCCCGACAGCGAGCCGCGCCGGCCGATCTTGATCATGTCGCCCAGCGCGTCCGGATTGGTCGGCTCGCCGACGATCGAGGCATCCCATCTCTCGCCCTTGGCCGCCGCCCAGNNNGCCGGTCCTTCCTCGTCGCCGGTTATGAGCAGCGAGCACGAGCCTTTCGGCCCGCCATTTCGCTCCCCATGGCGCGCTACCGCGGCGATGAAGCAGGCGATGCCGCCCTTCATGTCGACGGCGCCCCGGCCATACATCTCGCCATTGGTGATTTCGGCGGCGAAGGGCGGGTGCGTCCAGGCCGCCTCGTCGCCCACCGGCACCACATCGGTGTGGCCGGCAAACATCAGATGCGGCCCGTTGCCCGAGCGCCGCGCATAGAGGTTTTCGATGTCCGGCGTGCCGTCTTCCGAGAAGACCGGACGTTCCACCGCGAAGCCGAGCGGCTTCAGCATGCCTTCCAGCGCGGCAAGCGCGCCGCCTTCGGCGGGCGTGACGGAAGGGCAGCGGATCAGGGCGGCGAGATTCGCGGCGGGATCGGTAGGCAATGTCATGGGCAAAGCGATAGTCGAAAGCGTTTGTCGTGTCACGATGGCAGATCATCGCCGGCCATGGCGCCGACAATATGGTTTTCATGACGTATAAATGCATGTCGCCCGGAAGTGCGCTGAGGTTCCGGGAGAACGACATGCATCGCGGCAAGTTGCGAGCTGGGCGAGGATGATTGTATGGCCGACGACCAAAAGACCATCGCGATAGCCGGCGCGGGCAGCATCGGCTGCTATGTCGGCGGCTGCCTGGCGCTCGCCGGACGCAAGGTCGTCTTCCTCGGCCGTGGCCGCGTCGTCGATACCCTGCGCCAAACCGGACTCCGCGTCAGCGATCTCGACGGACGCGACCGCCGGCTCGAAGCCCGGGCGATTTCGGCCACCGACGATCCGGTGGTCGCGCTGCATGACGCCGATATCATCCTGGTGACGGCCAAGAGCGGCGCGACCGGCGAGATGGCGCGACTGATCGCCGCCCATGGGCGTTCGGACGCGGTGGTGGTCAGCCTGCAGAACGGCGTCGACAATGCCGGCCGGTTGCAAGCCGGCCTCCCTGGCCAGCGGGTGCTGGCCGGCATGGTGATGTTCAACGTCGTCCAGTCCCCGGACGGCGAGAAGCCGCTCCGCGTCCATCGCGCCAGCCAGGGGGAGGTGATGATCGGTGACGGCGTCGACGGTCTTGCCGGCCTGCTCCACGTCGACGGGCTCGCCGTCGAAGCGCGCGCCGACATGAAGGCGGTGCAATGGAGCAAATTGCTGATGAACCTCAACAATGCGCTGGTGGCGCTTTCCGACCTGCCGCTGGCGAGGCAACTGGCCGACCGACGCTGGCGCGTCATCCTCGCCGCCGAGATCGGCGAGGCGCTCGCCGCGATGAAGGCGGCGGGCATGGCGCCGGCGCGCATCACCGGCCTGCCGCCGTCGCTGCTGCCGACGGTGCTCCGGCTCCCCGACTGGCTGTTCGGCCTTCTGGCGCGCCGCATGCTGGCGATCGACTCCGAGGCGCGCTCGTCGATGTGGGACGACCTGGAACGCGGTCGTGCGACCGAGATCGACGAATTGCAGGGCGCCGTCATTCGCCTGGCCAGGCAAACGGGCATTCCTGCGCCGATGAACGAACGCGTCGCGGCTCTGGTGCGTCAGGCGGAAGCGGCAAGGCGCGGTCCGCCGGGGCTGACCGCGGATAAGGTCAGCGGCGGCCCTCGATCAGCGTGATCTTCTGCCAGATCTTGCGCGACAGGTTGGAGCTCAGGTTCTCGATGTCGTTGACTCCGTCGATGACGACGTCGTCATTGACCGACTGCGCGAACAGCGCCGCGATCTTGCCGGCGATCGACAGCATCTCCGAGCAATAGTCGAGATAGCGCGCAAGGTCGGCGGCGTTGGTGATGCGCTGCGGGGAATGGGTGGTCGGCCTGAAATCGGCCGACAGCGCCGCCGGGTCCTTGGTCAGCTGGTGCATGTCGATGACATGCATCAGCGAACGCAGCCCGTGCAGCTGTCGGAAAACCTTCTTGCGCTTGATGCGCTCCTCG
>JAFKFE010000408.1 GCA_017308345.1 Alphaproteobacteria bacterium
CAGATCGTCTTGTTGGTCCGGGCCCAGAGGTCGAGGAGCTGCTCGTTCAGATGGTCGCGCACGATTTCGTCGAGCGCGCCGAACGGCTCGTCCATCAAGAGTAGGTCGGCGTCGAAGGCCAAGGCGCGCGCGATCGAGGCGCGCTGCTGCATGCCGCCGGAAAGCTGCCAGGGATATTTCTTCTCGAAGCCCGAGAGGTTGACCAGCGCCAGCGTGCGCTTGATGCGCTCCGCCTGCTCGGCCTGGCTCAAGCCCATGACCTCCAGCGGCAGCGCCACGTTGCGCTCGATCGTGCGCCACGGGAACAGGGCGGCGGCCTGGAACACATAGCCGTAGGACCGCTTCTCGCGCGCCTGCTCGGGCGTCAGCCCGTTGACGGAGATCGTTCCGGATGTCGCCCTTTCAAGATCGGCGATGACGCGCAGCAAGGTCGTCTTGCCGCAGCCGGACGGGCCGATGAAGGAGACGAATTCGCCCTTGCCGATGGTGAGATCGACATTGGAGAGCGCCTGCACCGGACCGTCATTGGTCTGGAAGGTGAGGCCGAGCTTGCTTGCCGCGACGACGGCTGGCGACTGTCCGGTCATTGGCTCGGGCCCGCCATACGCGGCCGCTGCCGCGATGTCCGCAATCCGGTTGATTTTATGATAGCGTTGCTTTCCACTCGTCCCGTCCCACCCGATCGACGCCGTCCGGAGCCTTGCCGATGCCGCCTAAACCCACCTGTCATCTCGTTCGCCCCGAAAGCACCTATGAGGGCAAGCAGGGGCTGAGCTATTTCGCCGGCATCGCCGCCGAAACCGTCGGCTCGTCCGGCATCTGCATGCATCTTCTCACCATGCCGCCCGGCGCCCGCGCCAAGGCGCATAAGCATGAAAGCCACGAGACGGCGATCTATGTGCTGTCCGGCGAAGTCCACACCTGGTACGGCGACCGGCTCGAGCATCACATCGTCGTCAAGGCCGGCGACCTCTTCTACATCCCGGCGGGCGTGCCGCATCTGCCGGCCAATCTGAGCGGCGCCCCCTCTTCGGCCGTCATCGCCCGCACCGATCCCAACGAGCAGGAAAGCGTCGTCCTGCTCCCGGAACTGGATGCTCTGGTTGCCTGAGGCTGGCGGGACCACCGTCATTTGCACCGGGAGACTTCGCCCATCACATTGCCGTCTTCGTCGGTCACCACCAGCTTCTTCGCATTCTTCGCGCTGCGCTTGATGCTGAACTTGGTGGGCGCCTGTCCGTCTTCGCCTTCGGCCTCGCATTTTGCCGTCACCACCAGCGAGCCGTCGGCCTGGGCCTGCTTGTCGCTGAAGGTGCAGGCGCTGGCCGCCGTGATCAGTTCCTTGTCGGTCACAAGCAGCATCTTGTCGGCGGCGACTTCCTGGCCGTTTCGGTTGATGCAGCCATATTTGTCGCCATAAGGCTTGCTGAGGTCGATGCCGGCGGCCGACGCATGGCCGGCGGCAAGAATCAAGGCAGCGGTGAAGAACAGCCCCCCGCGCCGCATCTCAAACTCCCGTCGCCGGAATGCCTGTACGCTCCACCCTGCGCGGCGCGGAAATCTCCTTCCAGGTCGAGAGCGCCCGGTTGACGGCGGCGTTCGGCTCGCGGGCGACGAACTCGCCATGGCCGGCTTTAGCCTTGACCTCCGCTTCCTCGATCGACAATTCGCCGCGCGAGAACACGAAGCGCGGCAGCCCCGTCACCTCAATGCCTTCGAAGACGTTGTAGTCGATCACCGATTGCTGCTTCTTGGCCGAGATGGTCTTCTTGCGCTTCGGGTCCCAGACGATGATGTCGGCGTCCGCGCCTTCGACGATCGCGCCCTTCTTCGGATACATGTTGAGGATCTTGGCGATGTTGGTCGAGGTCACCGCGACGAACTCGTTCATCGTCAGCCGTCCGGTGTTGACGCCGGTGGTCCACAACACGGGCAAGCGATCCTCGAGCCCACCGGTGCCGTTCGGGATCCTGGTGAAATCGCCGACACCGTTGCGCTTCTGCTTGGTGGTGAAGGCGCAGTGGTCGGTCGCCACCACCTGCAACGATCCGGCCTGCAGACCGGCCCACAGCGAATCCTGGTGAAGCTTGTTGCGGAAAGGCGGGCTCATCACGCGGCGCGCCGCGTGGTCCCAATCCTTGTTGAAATATTCGGTCTCGTCGAGCGTCAGGTGCTGGATCAGCGGCTCGCCGAACACCCGCATGCCCTTCTGGCGCGCGCGCCGGATGGCCTCGTGGCTCTGCTCGCAGGAGACGTGCACGACATAGAGCGGCACGCCGGCCATGTCGGCGATCATGATGGCGCGGTTTGTGGCCTCGCCTTCCACTTCCGGCGGGCGCGAATAGGCGTGGCCCTCGGGGCCGTTGTTGCCGGCCGCCAAAAGCTTCTGCGAGAGCGCGGCGACCACGTCGCCATTTTCGGCGTGGACGAGCGGCAGCGCGCCGAGATCGGCGCAGCGCTGGAACGACGCATACATCTCGTCGTCGTCGACCATCAGCGCGCCCTTATAGGCCATGAAATGCTTGAACGAGGTGATGCCCCTGTCGACGACGGTCGCCATCTCGTCGAACACCTGCTTGCCCCACCAGGTGATCGCCATGTGGAAGGAATAGTCGCACGACGCCTTCGAGGTCTTGTTGTCCCACATCTGGAGAGCCTCCAGCAGCGACTGCTGCGGCGCGGGCAGGCAGAAATCGACCACCATCGTCGTGCCGCCGGAGAGTGCTGCGCGCGTGCCGGATTCGAAATCGTCGGCTGAATAGGTGCCCATGAAAGGCATTTCGAGATGCGTATGCGGATCGATGCCGCCCGGCATGACATAGCAGCCGGTGGCGTCGAACTCATGGTCGCCATGCAGGTTCGAGCCGATGGCGACGATCTTGCCGTGCTGCATCAGCACGTCGGCCTTCCATGTGCGGTCGGCGGTGACGATAGTGCCGTTCCTGATGACTTTGGTCATTTTTCTCTCCCAACTATTCGTCCCGCTCGATCACGATATCGCGATAGACCAAGGCGCCGCCCGGGTTCATGTAAATTCCCCAGTCGACGTTTTCACAGAGAAAGGCGGCGGCCTTTTCGATCGTGGCAAATCGAACCGCTTTCCCGCGATTGTTCTCGCTCTTTGGGAAGCATTGGTACAGACCGTCAATCGGCACGGCCTCTTGCCCGGTGCCCCGTTTGACGATCTTCATTCCACGATACCCGCCGTTTCGACCACCGCGTGGAACAGCACGTCGGCGCCCGCCGCCGCCCATTCCTTGGAGATTTCCTCGGCCTCGTTGTGGCTGAGACCGCCGACGCAGGGGCACATGACCATGGTCGCCGGCGCCACCTTGGCCGCCCAGCAGGCATCGTGGCCGGCGCCTGAAATGATGTCCATGTGACTGTAGCCGAGCTTCTCGGCGGCGGTGCGCACACGGCCGACCAGCGTCGGATCGAAGGTTATCGGATCGAAATGGCCGACCGCCTCGACCGAACATTTCACGCCGAGCGCCTCGCAGATCTTCGGCGCTTCCTTCTCGATGCGGGCGCGCATTCCGTCGAGCTTTGCCTGGTCGGGCGAGCGGATGTCGACGGTGAAGATGACGGTGCCCGGCAAAACGTTGCGCGAGTTGGGCGTGAACTTCACCTGTCCGACGCCGCCGACGGCGCCGGGCTGGTTTTCCATGGCGACGGCCTGGACCATCTCCAGGATGCGGGCCATGGCGAGGCCGGCATTGACGCGCATGTTCATTGGCGTCGAGCCGGTATGCGCCTCCTTGCCGGTCAGGGTGAATTCCAGCCACCACAGACCCTGGCAGTGGGTCACCACGCCGATTTGCTTGTTCTGCGCCTCCAGGATCGGTCCCTGCTCGATGTGGTACTCGAAATAGGCATGCATCTTGCGGGCGCCGACCTTCTCGTCGCCGACCCAGCCGATCCGCTTCAGCTCGTCGCCGAAGGTTGCGCCTTCCATGTCCTTGCGGGCGTAGGCGTAGTCCAGCGTGTGCACGCCGGCGAACACGCCGGAGGCCAGCATGGCCGGCGCGAAACGTGCGCCCTCCTCGTTGGTCCAGTTCGTGACCACGATCGGATGCTTCGTCTTGATGCCGAGATCGTTGAGCGAACGGGCGACCTCGAGCGCAGAGAGCACGCCGAGCACACCGTCATATTTGCCGCCGGTGGGCTGGGTATCGAGGTGAGAGCCGACATAGACGGGCAACGCGTCCGGATCGGTGCCGGCGCGCGTCATGAACATGGTGCCCATCTGATCGACGCCCATCGAGAGCCCGGCCTCGTCGCACCAGGACTTGAACAGCGCACGGCCCTCCTTGTCGGAATCGGTGAGCGTCTGGCGATTGTTGCCGCCGGCGATGCCGGGGCCGATCTTCGCCATCTCCATCAGGGTGTCCCACAAACGGTCTGAATTGATTCGCAGATTCTCGCCTGGTGCGGCCATTTGCGGTTCCCATTTACATCCGGGGTCTTGTCGCCCCTTGAGTGCTTTGCATCCTGACCGTATGGTCAGCTTTCAGACTACACAACCTGACCAAGCGGTCAACGAGAATCTTGGGGGAGACATGACGGAATCCACCCGTCCAATGCGGCGCCAGGACATAAGGCGGGAGAATGAAAGGGCCATTCTGCTCGCCGCCGAAAAAGTGTTCGCTGAAGCGGGGTTTGGCGGTGCCACGATGCAGCTGATCGCCGATCTGGCGGGGCTGCCAAAGGCAAATCTCCACTATTATTTCGCCACCAAGGAAGAGCTTTACCGGTCCGTTGTCCAAAACATCTTCGAGATCTGGCTGCAGGCGGCCAATTGCTTCGACGCGGCGCGCGGGCCGATAGACGGCATCAGCGCCTATATCGACGCCAAGATGGAAATCTCGCGCCGCCACCCGGACGGTTCGAAAGTCTGGGCTTCAGAAGTGATGCACGGCGCGCCGGTGCTTCAGGACTATATGGAATCGACGCTGCGCGAATGGACCGACGGCCGCGTCGCGATCATCAGGCGCTGGATTGATGAAGGCAAGATGGACCCGGTGGACCCGCGTCATCTGCTCTACATGCTCTGGGCCACGACCCAGCACTACGCCGATTTCGGCCACCAGATCGAGACGCTCAACGGCGGCAAGCCCCTGTCCAGCCGGCAATGGCAAGAGGCCAAGGAGAATATCAAGCGGGTGATCCTGACAGGTATCGGCGCGCTGCCCGCCTGATTCAGACCGCTCTCAGGATCGGCGCGTCGACCTCGGCCGACCGCGCTGCGGACACCCTCCCCTCGGCGGGGAGGGTGTCCGCGGTAGCCCATCAGTCGATCGACCTCAGAACATCGCGAACATGGTCGATCAGCTCGTTGATCTGGCCCTTGGTGATGATCAGCGGCGGCGACAGCGCGATGATGTCACCGGTGGTGCGGATCAGGGCGCCGCGCTCGAACGCCTTGACGAAGGCCGAGAAGGCCCGCTTGGTCGGGCTGCCGGCGATCGGCGCCAGCTCGATCGCGCCGATCAGGCCGATGTTGCGGATGTCGATCACATGCGGCTCGCCCTTGAGCGAATGCAGCGCATCCTCCCAGTAGGTCGACAGTTCCTCGCCGCGCGTCAGCAGGCCCTCTTCCTTGTAGGTGTCCAAAGTGCCGAGCGCCGCGGCGCAGGCGATCGGATTGCCCGAATAGGTGTAGCCGTGGAAGAACTCGATCATGTGCTCCGGGCCGGTCATGAAGGCGTCGTGGATCTCCTTCTTGACGAACACCGCGCCCATCGGGATGACGCCGTTGGAGACGCCCTTGGCGGTGGTCATGATATCCGGCGTGACGCCGAAATAGTCCGCCGCGAACGGCGTGCCCAAGCGGCCGAAACCGGTGATCACTTCATCGAAGATCAACAATATACCGTGCTTGGTGCAGATTTCCCGAAGCTTC
>JAFKFE010000409.1:0-5847 GCA_017308345.1 Alphaproteobacteria bacterium
GATGCGCGGCGCAGATCGATCAAGCGGCGGACGCGATGACGTCGCTGCTGGCCGACGCGCGTGCCGCAATCGCCGCTCTCGAGGCGGTGGACGCCGCGCTCAACGCCCGCATCGAAGGCAATGGCGCCACCGTCCCGGAATTGAAGCGGTTCCTGCAGCGTTTGCTGACGACGCTGGAGCGGAATTCCGGCGCCGGCGCCGCGGCGGCGAATGGCGCCGCGAAAGCGTCCCCGCAATCGGCGCAGCCGGCATCGACGCCCGCCCCAAACGGTCATGGAGCCGAGACGATGGCAAGTGTGGCAAGCCCCGTGGAAGCGAGCGCCGGTCTGCCGGACCGGATCAACTCGCGCGACGAAGTCGTCAAATGCCTCGACCTCGTCGTCGCTTTCTACGACCGCACCGAACCGTCCAGCCCCATTCCGCATCTGGCGCGCCGCGTGCGCCGGATGGTGCACATGGATTTCGTGGAACTGATGGAAGATCTCGCCCCGTCGGGGCTGAAGGAGTTCCGGCTGCTTGCCGGTGTCCCCGATCCCAAGAAGCCGGCCCAGAAGGATGAAAGGTAGAAAAGCATGCCAGCAGAGAGCAAAGCGAAGGTCATCGAAAGAAACCGCGCCCCGCGCGTGCAGATCGCCTACGACGTTGAAACCTACGGCAGCCCGACGACCATCGAACTGCCGTTCGTCATGGCCGTGATGGCCGACCTTTCCGGCGCCTCGCAGACCAAGGAAGCGTCGAAGTCGGTCCTCGACCGCAACTTCGTCGAAACCGACGCCAACCGCTTCCCGAAATTCATGGAAGCGATGGGGCCGCGGGTGAAAGCGCGGGTGAAGAACACGCTGCCGCAAGCCGAGGGCCAGGAACGCGACGAAGAGCTCGCCGTCGATCTCACCTTCTCCAAGATGGGCGATTTCGCGCCCGACAAGATCGCCGAGCAGGTGCCGCAACTGGCCGAGATCCTCAAGATGCGCCGTCAGCTCGAGGAGCTGCTGGGCTTCATGGACGGCCGCGTCGACGCCGAAAAGCGCATCGCGCAGCTTCTCAATAACGAGCCGCTGCTGAGCAAGATCGCCAGCCAGGCGATGGATGACGGCAAGGGCGAGGAGTAAGTCATGGCCGAACAGCAAAAGACCGCAGCCGCCACCGCCGAGGCGGAAGCCATCGATCTCGGCGAATTCAGCGGCCTCCTTGAAAAGGATTTCAAGGTCAAGAAGGACGACAGCGAGAAGCTGCAGCAACTGGTGCGCAACCTGGCTTTGGCCGCGCAATCACGCTCCGAGACCACGACCATCTCGTCCAACGCGATCAAGTCGATCAAGTCGCTGATCGCCGGCATCGACAAGATGCTGACGACGCAGGTCAACGAGATCCTGCATGCGCCGGAAGTGCGCGAGATGGAGGGCACGTGGCGCGGCCTCTGGTACCTGATCAACAACACCGAGACCGATACCAAGCTGAAAATCCGGGTGATGAACATCTCCAAGGAGCAGCTGGCCGACACGCTCGAAGACTATGAAGGCCAGATGTGGGACCAGAGCCCGATCTTCAAGAAGGTCTACACGGACGAGTATTCGATGCTGGGCGGCGAACCGATCGGCTGCATCATCGGCGCCTACGAATTCTCCAACCACCCACGCGACGTCGGCCTGCTGCGCAACATCTCGGGCGTCTGCGCCTCCGCGCACACGCCGTTCATCGCGGCCGCCTCGCCGCGCCTGTTCCGCATGGACAGCTGGCAGGAACTGCCGAACCCGCAGGACCTGCAGATGATCGTGAACAACCCGGCCTATGCGTCCTGGCAGTCGCTGCGCGAGAGCGAGGACGCCCGCTATATCGGCCTCACCATGCCGCGCGTGCTGGCGCGCCTGCCATACGGCGCCGAGACCGTTCCGGTGAAGGGCTTCACCTTCGAGGAGGAGGTGGGCGGCGACCACAACAAATATGTCTGGATGAATGCCGCCTTCCCCATGGGCGTCAACATCAACCGCAGCCACAAGCTCTATGGCTGGGGCACGCAGATCCGCGGCGTCGAGAATGGCGGCACGGTGCTCAATCTGCCGGTGCACGCCTTCCCGACCGACGACGGGTCGATCGCGATGAAATGCCCGACCGAAGTCGCCATCGACGACCGGCGCGAGGCGGAACTGGCAAAGCTCGGCCTGATGCCGATCCTGCACCGCAAGAACACCGATCTCGCGGCCTTCATCGGCGCGCATTCGCTGCAGGACGACGAGACCCGCGCCGGCCGTCTGGTCGATCCGGATGCCCAGTCGAACGAGCGGCTCTCCGCCAACCTGCCCTACCTCTTCCCGGTGTCGCGCTTCGCGCACTATCTCAAGGCGATCGCGCGCGACAAGATCGGCTCGTTCAAGGAACGCACCGACATGGAGATCTGGTTGACCGAATGGATCAACCGGTACGTGCTGGCCAATCCGGCCTTTGCCGACGACAAGGCGCGCGCCAAGCGCCCGCTTGCCGCGGCCGAGGTGCAAGTCGACAGCGTCGAGGGCCGGCCCGGTTACTACAATGCCCGTTTCTATCTGCGGCCGCACTATCAGCTGGAAGGCATCAACGCCTCGCTCCGGCTGGTGTCGGAACTGCCGTCGGTGAAGGGCTGAGATTGTTAAGCAAAGTCATCTGTTTCGTAGCGGTGGAGAAAGACAATGCCAGACAGAACCGATGCGCCTTCGATGAAGATCGACGGCTTCCTGAAAGTCCCGGACATCAAGGGCCCGAGCAAGCGCGACGGCCATGAAGACGAGATCGAGATACATGGCGTCGATTACAAGATGATCGCGCCCTACGATCCCAATTCGCTGTCGCGGCGCGGCCGCGTGTCGATGGGAATGATCAAGTTCTTCAAGCATTACGACAAGTCGTCGCCCTACCTGAAGAAGGCGCTGTTCGAGAACAAGGCGCTGGACGAGGTGGTGTTCTCGGCGCGCCGCACCATCGATGGCGAGACCAGCGACTACCTGGTCGTGACGCTCACCGACGCCTCGATCATGGAGTACGACATGCGGCAGGCCCGCGACGAGGCGGACCTGATCGAGGAAGAAGTCAGCTTCGCCTACAAGAAGATCAAGTTCGTCTACGACAAGGACGACGAGATCGAAATGGACGTCTATGTCGGCAAGTGAGGCCAAGCGGCCGGGCGCGAAAGCGCAGCTGGCCGGCAGCTCCCGGGCAAAACGCGAGGCGGTCCAGCCCTCCCTCTGGGACCGGCTCGTCAACGACTTGCCCGGGCTGACGTCGGAAATCGACGGGCTGCGCCGTCTGCTGGAGGAAGAACTCGGCGCCGAGCGCGTCGAGGCTCTTCTGGCCGGCAGCGCGCGTGCCATCGATGCCGATGCGGAGTTGACGGCCGAGCAGAAACGGCGACTGCACAGGCTGGTCTTCCAGACCGAGCATCGCGCCGAGATCGAAAGCCGCGGCGTGGTAGTATCGGCGCGCGTGCTCAGGGAAGCGGTCCGCCGCGACATCGAGGCCCTGTTCAACACCGAGCGCTTCGAGTCCGTGCCGATGCTTTCCGATGCCGAGCACGAACAGCCCCTGGACGAGTTGCCGCCGCTCGCCGACTTTCCGGAAGTGCGCCGCAGCGTCGTCAACTACGGCGTGCCGTCCTTTTCGGGCCGCTCGTCGCGGGATTTCGACCGCGATGGCCTGGCGCGCGAGATACGCGCCGTGCTCGCTACCTTCGAGCCGCGGCTCAAGGAGAGCGCCACGACCGTCAATGTCACGCTTGGCGACAAAAGCGTCGGCCTCAAGATCGAGATCGACGCGGTGCTGATCATGACGCCGACGCCGGAACGCATGAAGCTGCGCACCACGATCAATCTCGACAACGGCCTGGCGCGAACCGAATTCCGGGAGACCTGAGATGGATCGGGTCTTCGTGGAGTATTACGAAGAGGAACTGACCCATATCCGGGCGCTGGCCGCGGAATTCGCCGACATGCATCCGGCGGTCGCGCGCAACCTTTCCCTCGACACGGTCCCCTGCCCCGATCCCTATGTCGAACGGCTGCTCGACGGCGTGGCGTTTCTTGCCGCGCGCACGCGGCTGAAGGTCGACGCGGAGCGCTCGCGCTTTTCGCGCGCCGTGCTCGATGTGCTCTATCCGGACCTGGTGACGCCGGCGCCGGCGACGGCGATGGCGGTGCTGAAACCCGGACAGCAGGTGCAGTCGATGATCGCCGGCCACGCCGTCGCGCGCGGCACGCGGCTGGTCTCCGGCCTGCATCCAGGGCTTTCGACGCGGTCGACCTTCACCACCGCGCAAGAGGTCACGCTGTGGCCGATCGCGATCACCTCGGTCGGCTATTTCCAGGACCGCAGCGCGCTGGCGGCGGCCGGAATCGCGCCGGTCGGCGGCGTGCGCGGCGAAGCGGCGTTCCGCATCACGCTGGCCCGCACCGGAAAGGGCAAGCTCAGCGAATTATCGCTCGACCGCCTCGACCTGTACTTCGCCGGGCGCGCCAAGGCGCCGCTCATCTTCGACGCGATCTTCGGCGCCTGCTCGGCCGTCGGCGCGCGGGCGGAAGGCAAGACCAATCCGCTGACCGCGCTGCCCGAGCCCGAAATGATCGGGATCCACGACGACGAGGCGCTGATGCCGCGCACCCGCCCGACCTTCGAGGGATACCGGCTGCTGCGCGAATATTTCATGATCCCCGAGCGCTTCCATTATGTGCGCGTCGCCGGCCTGCAGCCCGTGGTGCGCAAATGCGACGGGGGAATGGAGATCATCTTCCTGTTCCGGCGTCCGGTGCCGGAGCTCGCCGATGTGGCGGTAGCCGATTTCGAACTGTTCGCGACGCCGATCATCAATCTGTTCGAACGCGAGTGCAACGTCATCGAGATCGATCCGCGCCGGACGCGGCAGGTGCTGCACGCCGACCGCACGCGGGCGCGCGACTTCGAGATCTTCCGGGTCACCCGGGTTGAAGACGCCGAGGCCGAAGGCGCCGAGGCGATCATTCCCGAACTGTTCAGCCTGGGGCAGAACCGTGGCAGCGGCTGGGTCTATTCGACGGAGCGGCGCCCGCGCCGGGCGACGGAGGACGAACGGCGCGACGGCCTGACCCGCACCTCCTATACCGGCGACGATGTCTTCATCGCCGTCTCGCGTCCCGCCGGCAGCCCGGCGAACCGGCCGCTCAAGCGGCTCGACATCATGGCGCTCTGCACCAACCGCGACCTGCCGATCCTAGACGACACGCCGACGCTGACGCTGGAGACCGCCGACCCGGTGGAAGCGGTGCGGCTGCTCGGCGCGCTGCGGCCGCCGCAACCGGCGATCCCGGCGGCGCTGCCGGCGGGCGCCGAGGGCGAATCGCGCGCCGACAACCTCGCCTGGCGGCTGGTTGCGCAGCTCTCGCTCAATTTCCTGAGCCTGGCCAAGGAAGGCCGTGGCGTCGATCCGCTGCATGCCTTGCTCGACCTCTACGCCGATCGCGGCGATCCGAGCCTTGCCCGCAACGTGCATTCGATCACCCGCATCGACTCGCGCCCGGTCATCGAGCGGCTCAAGATCGACGGGCCGATGTGCTTCGGTCGCGGCACCGAGGTGACGCTGCATGTCGACCAGTCGGTGCTGGCGGGCCAGAGCACGCTTTTGCTTTCGGCCCTGCTGGCGCGGCTCTTTGCCCGCCATGCGGGGATAAATGGTTTCGTGCGGACGCGTACGCGGCTGCTGCAGAAGCAGGAGGATGTGCCATGGCCGATGACGCCCGGCAATCGCTACCTGATCTAGCTGCGCCCGCAACGCCCACGGCGGACCCGCTGTCAGAAGGATACGACTTTTTCGAACTGCTGCGCCGCCTGGAGTGGACCGTCATCCGTCGG
>JAFKFE010000409.1:5883-7656 GCA_017308345.1 Alphaproteobacteria bacterium
CCAGCACGTGCGCCTGAGCTTCTCGGCGCGTGACGTGGTCAAGTTCCAGGAAGCCAGCGACAAGGCACCGGCGCGGGTGACCGTCGCCAATCTCGGCCTGCTCGGGCCGGAAGGGCCGATGCCGCTGCATCTGACGCGCTGGGTGCTCGACCGGCTGTCGCAGCGCTGGTTCACCGGCGCCGACGCCGAGCAGACCAGCGACACGACCTTCGTCGACTTCGTCAACATCCTGCAGCACCGCATGATCGCGCTCTATTACCGCGCATGGGCGGACGCGCATCCGGCGGTGCAGGTCGAACGTTCGGTCGGCGGGCGCGTCCGCGCCATGCTTGAGGCCATGGCGGGCATCGGCCTTCCGGGCACGCAGGATCCCGAGCTCGACACGGTGCGGCTGCGCCAGGCAGGATCGCTGGCCAACCAGGTCGACGGCGCCGAGCGGCTGACGCTGTTTCTCGCCACCGCCTTCAAGGTGCCGGTGCGGATCAAGGAATTCGTCGCCGCCTGGATCACGATTCCGAAGGCGCTGCAGAGCCAGGTCGGCAAGGCCTATGCGTCGCTCGGCGGCGGCGCGACGATCGGGCCGCGCGTCTTCAGCCGCCAAAGCCGGATCGAATTGCGCGTCGGTCCGCTCAGCCTCGACGACTTCAAGTCGTTCCTGCCTGGAGAACGGCGCCTTGGCCTGTTCAAGAAGGCGGTGCGCGACATGATCGGCGAAGCGCTCGACGTCGATCTCAGGATCGTGCTTGCGCGCGACGCCGTGCCTGCGCCGAAGATGGGAACCATCCAGCTCGGCCGAACCTCCTGGCTTTCACGCCCCGCCGAAAAGGGGGACGCCGATGATCTCAGGCTGCGCACCATCGTCGGCTGGCGGCCGGATATGGCGGAGGCAGCCGCATGAGCCTGCTGCTGACGCTCGAACAAGGCCCGCGTTCGCAAGTGGTCAGGCAGACCCGGCTGGACGAGGGCGAGCTGGTGATCGGCCGGAGCGCCGACGCCGGCTGGCAGATCGACGACCCGGACATGTTCGTCTCGCGGGCGCACTGCAAGATCAGCGGCGGCCGTGACGGCTATTACGTCACCGATACGTCGAGCAGCGGGTTGTTCATCGACGATTCCGACAGCCCGCTCGGCACCGGCAGGTCGACGCGGCTGCAGAGCGGCATGCGGCTGCGCATGGGCGACTATGTGCTCCACGTCGAGGTCCAGCCCAGCGCCGGCCAAACCTCGATCGGCCAGGCGCCGGTCGCCCACGCCGCGCCGGCGTGGTCGTCGCCGCAGCCGCGCACGCCACCCAGCATCGGCGGCGACGATTTCTTCTCGGCCAAGGTCGAGGAGGAACCGCGGCGGCCTCGCCCGGCAGGACTGCCCGACCCGTTCGAGCAACCAGTGCCCGGAGCCTACGACCGCGCCTCGAGCCAGCACAGTTCGCCCGCCTTCGACGACCCGTTCAGCCTCGATCCCGTGGCGACGCCGGCCTCGGGCGAAGAGCCCGCCGCCGGCCGGTCGGACCCCTTCGGCTTCGGCGACATGCCGCCGCGCAACAATACGCCCGAACCATCGTCGAAACCGTCCGGCTTCGACGATTTCAGCTTCGGACCAGCCGCGACGCCCGCTTCCGGCGCCAACGCGGCCGGCCGCGACGAGCGGCCAGAAGAGAAGTCGAAGGCCGCGCGTCCATGGGAGATACCGGCGCAGGCGCCCGAAGCGCCTGCTCCGCAACCCCGCCCCGCCCCAGCGCCGAAGCCGCCGCGTCCGGCGCAACCGGCGCCTGGG
>JAFKFE010000410.1 GCA_017308345.1 Alphaproteobacteria bacterium
CCACCCGCGGCATCCTTGCCGTCGGCGCCAAACACGTCGTTCACGAACACATCGCCATTGATCGGGGCATGGCTGCCGGACGTCACGTTGCCGATATCGGCATTGGCCGTCGGCACGTCGTCGACGATTTTGATCGACAGCGTGCCGGGAAGCGAGACGTCGCCGTCGCTGTCGGTGACGGTCACCGTCATGTCGTCGTAGATGGGAGCGTCGCCGGCCGGATGCTGCGCGCTATGCTCCAGCGTGTAGGTGTAACTCACCTGGCCGGTGGCGGGGTCGTAGCCGTTGATGGTCAGCGTGTTGCCTTCCGGCGTGGAGATGTCGATCGGCGACGATCCGCTGTTGGCAAGGGCCGCGCCCGAGATCACCTGGTTATTGATGGTCACCGAGCCGATGCCGTCGGGCGAGTTGATGGTGAAGGTACCGGTGTTGTGCTCCGACGGATCGCCGTCGGCGCCTGGCGCCGCCGCTTCGCCCGAACCTTCCGAGCCGGAGCTCGCCGGCAGGCCTTTTTCATTGACGGTGGTGTCGCCGCCGTCGACCGAAGGCGTCAGGTCTATGATCGTGGGAATGGAATTCTCGCGCAGCAACCCCGGGAACAGCTCGCGGTGTTCCGGCTGACCGAACGCCAGGTCCGTCGGCGGCAGCAGGGCGGTGAGGCCGAAGCCGTCGCCGATGCCGCCGGCGGGCTGTTCGAAATTGCCGCCCGCGCTGCCCGGCGAGCCATTGCCGCCGGCCGAGATCGAGCCGTCGGCGCCGAAGGCGACATCGACATGGCTTGCCTCGAGCGCGGCGATCAGCGCGACGCGCGGCACCTCGACATCGCCGAGGATGAAGGTCGGCACGTTCAGCGCGCCGTCCTTGATGACGATCTCGGATCCGTCGGGCTGCACCAGCACGAGGTTGTGCCCGTCGACCTTGATGTTGTCGATGGAGACATTGGCCGGGAGCTTCACGACATTGCCGGCTTCGGCGTGATATTCATGCGGGACGTTCGAAGCTGCGGCGTTCGCCGCCGGCGCGTTTCCTGCCGGCGCGTTTCCTTGGGCGGCATTGGAAGCCGGGGCATTGGAGGCGGGGGCGTTCGCGTCGGCCGCCGGCTGGTTTGCGGCCGGGGCATTGGCCGCGCCCTGCGCCGGCGCGCCGCTGCCGACATCGACCGGCACCGGCTCGCTCGCTGGTTGGCCGGTGGTCGCCTGCGCGACCTGGACACCCGTCGAGATATGATTTTCACCAGCGCTCGTATGCTCGTCCCAGGAATTTGAAACGGCGTCGAATTCGATATTGGTCGTCATAGCTCAAGCCCCTTCGGTATTTCCCGGAAAGAGACATGTGAGGGCAGGACTTTGCAACAGAGTCTCAATCTGTTTCATATATTGGGATATGTAGAGAATCGCATTTTTTACACTTGGTAAATCGTGATGATATACTATGTTATGCCTCCCCTTGAGGAATGCGGACCTGACCCCGGCACGCCGCGTCGGCTTGGTAAATGGAAGTATAAATTTGGATAAAATTTGATGGAAAATAGAATAGAGCGATTCGCGGAAATTTACCCACCTTCCTTTCCGATAATTTGAGACAAGATTGGTAGCGTCCACAGTCAAAGGTGGGCGCTATGAAAATACAAAAAACAGCCTCCGGAACGACGGGGATCAGGGTTCTCTTGCTGGTGATCGGCCTTGCCGTCCAGGCGAATCCATCATCCGCCAGCGCCGATACCGGCGCCGATCGCGCTCTGCGGAAGGTGCTTGCGCCAGCGAGCCTTGGCGGTGTTTCGCTGGCCCGGCCGCAGCCCTGGCAGCCAGCCGCCGCATACCGCATCGCGGACGTTTCGGCGGGCTATGCGTCGGCGGTATCCCACGAGGTTGAAGCGCATTCCGGCGCCAAGGCCGATCCCGGCATCGATCCGATCCAGACCGCCGCGATCATCCCGGGCGTTTTCGGCTCCGTCGCCTTGTCGATGCGCAACTTTCCGGTCGCGGCGCGCTGGGCTCCCGTCTACAGGGCCATCGTCGACTGCACCGCCGGCAGCGCCTGCGATCGAGAGAGCCCGGCTTTCGCCGAGATCATCAAAATCGCAAGCGACAAGGGCTTTCGCGACAAGCTGGCCTTCGTCAACAGCAGCATCAACCGTCTGATCGCCTATCGCAAGGACAGCGTCGTCTACGGCAAGCTCGACTATTGGGCCACGCCTTCGGAAGTCCTCGAGCATCGCGCCGGCGACTGCGAGGATTTCGCCATACTGAAAATGGCGGCGCTGCTTAGAGCCGGCATCCCGGCGCAGAGCATGTCGCTCGTGGTGCTCCAGGATCGCCGCCGCAAGTTCTTCCATGCCGTCCTGTCGGTGAGCACGGGAAGCGGCGCCTTCATCCTGGACAGCCTCGGCAACGCCGTCATGCGCGACAGCGACCTGCCCGATTACGTTCCGCTCTATTCCTTCAGCACGGATCGCGCCTGGATCCACGGATCGAGGTCGGGCGCGCAGATCGCCGACATCGCCGGCGGCTTCGCGACGGTGGCTCCGGGCGAGGGATCGCCGGAACCGTCGGCGGATTGGAGCCTGAGACAGTAGGCTGGACCGGCTCAGCCGTTGAAGACGAAAGCCATCAGGAGTTCCGGCTCGGCGACGGGCGCGCGCACGGCGCTGAGCTGGCCGCGATAGCGCCGCTCGCCGGCGCCGATGACGAAACCGCTGGTGACCGGCATTTCGCCATTGGCGTCGAGCCTGGCGAAGATGTCGGTGACGTTGAGGTCGAGCGCCAGCTTCAAATCCTGCCGCCCATCCTCGCCGGGCGCGCTCGGCAATTGGCGCCTGACCAGTTGCTGGAAGGGCGTGTTGAAGGCCAGGATCTTCTTTGACGACGACAGCGCGAAGGCGGGCGACGGGCAGGCGACCAGGATCGCGTTGATCGTGCGGACCGACGCAAGCTTGCGCAATTCCATGCTTTCCTCGGCGAGGCCGCGCATGCAGGCGACCCGGATCGCCGAGGTGAGGTTGCCCTGGTCGGGATGATGTTCGGCGATCTCCTCCACCAGCATGCCGATCGTGCATTTGCGGCTTTCCGCCATCTGCTTCAGCGACACCCAGAAGGCGCGCTCCAGACGGATGCCGCGACGCACGCCGCCGCGCGCCACGACGCGGAATTCCGGGCCGAAATCCTCGGCCGCGAGCGCCGGCAGCAGCCTTTCGCGGGGCGCGTCTGGGCGGACGGCGCTATCGCTCACTCATCGCCTCCTGACGCGCCTTGTTGATGGGCTTCAAAAGATAGTTGAGGATCGTCTTGCGTCCGGTCTTGATGTCGACCGAGCAGATCATGCCGGGGATGATCGAATAGGTCTTGCCGTTCCTCGTCAGGGTCGACTTCTCGGTCGCGACGCGCACCTGGTAGTAGGGTTCGCCCGTCTTCTGGTCGACGAGACTGTCGGCGGTGATGTTGGAGACCTTGCCCTCGATGCCGCCGAAGATCGAGAAATCATAGGCGGTGACCTTGATCAGCGCCTCCTGGTTCGGCTGGATGAAGGCGACGTCGCGCGGCGAAACCCGTGCCTCGACCAGCAGCGTCTCGGAGGTCGGCACGATGCCGGCCACGACCGCGCCAGGCTGTACGAAGGCGCCGAGCGTGTTGACGTCGAGCGTGTTGACGATGCCGTCGACCGGCGAGCGTATGTCGGTGCGCGCGACCTTGTCGGTGGCGCCGCGAATGGTCTCGTCGACGACCGAAAGATCGGCGAGCGCTTGCGTCAGGTCGCTCAGCGCCTCCTGTTGCAATTGCAGGCCCAGTTCGTTCACCTGAAGCTGCCCCTCGGTGATTGCCGCCTGGGTCTTCTTGATCGTCTCTCCGGCCAGCGCCAGCTGTCCGTGCAGGTCGGTCTGCTCGCGCTCGACGCGGATCTGCTCGGTCTTGGCCATCAGGCCCTTCTTGACCATGGGTTCCACCAGAGCCGCTTCCTGGTCGGTCACCGCCAGGCTCTTGGAGAGGCGGTCGGAATTGGCGGTTGCCTCGTCCAGCTCCTTCTCGCGCTGATCGAGGCGCGATTTGAGAACCGACAGCTTGACCTCGAAATTGTCGCGGCGCGCCACGAGCAGCTTCTGCTCGTTGTCGCAAATCTCCGGCGCGACCTTCTGGATGTCCGCGGGGCAGGGGAACGACCCTTCGACATTGCCGCTCTGCTCGAACTGCAGCCGCGCGATGCGCGCCTGCAGCGCTCGCGCCTTGGCCTTCTCTTCGCCGAGGCTCGATGTGTTGCCCGAGTTGTCGAGACGGATGATGAGGTCGTTCTTCTTGACGGTCTGGCCGATCTGGACGGCGATCTCCTGCACGACACCGGGTTCGCTGGCCTGGATGACCTGCGTCTTCGAGGCGGGTATGACCTTGCCTTCGCCGCGCGCGATCTCGTCCACCTCGGCAAACGATGCCCAGGCCGTGAAGCACACGAACAGCGCGCCGATGATGTAGACGGACGCCGAGGCGAAAAGTGGTGGCCGGTCTTGCCTTGCAAGCATGTCTATGTTCCGGTCAGGCACTGCCCTTCTGCAGTGCCTGGATGACTTGTTCCTTCGGCCCGTCCGCGACGACGCGGCCTTGCTCGATGACGATGAGGCGGTCGGCCAGTTCCAGCATGCTGTAGCGATGGGTCGACACGATCAGTGTCGTGCCGCGGTCGAACGCCACTTTGAGCTGCTTGATCAACTGCCGTTCCGAGGCGAGGTCCATCGAACCCGACGGCTCGTCCAGGAAGACGATCTTCGGCTTGGTCAAAAGCAACCTGGCGATCGCCACCGCCTGCCTTTGCCCGCCCGACAGATTGGTGCCGCGCTCGCCGACATTCATGTCGTAGCCGCGTGGGTGCCGCGAGACGAAGTCATCGACGCCCGCGGCTTTCGCCGCGTCGATGATCTCCTCGTCGGTCGCCTCCGGCGCCGCCATCAACAGGTTTTCCTTGATGGTTCCCGAAAACAGGTCGCCGGCCTGCGCGACGATGCCGACCGCGGCGCGAACCTCCGACGGGTGGTATTGGCGGATGTCGATGCCGTCGATGAGCAGCTCCCCCGACGTCGGCAGGAAAAGCCGGCCGATCAGCCGGCCCATCGTGGTCTTGCCGGAACCGATGCGGCCGATGATGCCGACCCGCTCGCCTGGCCTGATGGCGATGTTGAGCCCGCTCAGGACCTCGTTTTCCGTGCCCGGATAGGCGAAGCCGACATTCTTGAAGACGAGGGCGCCGCTGCGGATCGGCCGGTTGACGAAACCGACCGTGTCGGGTCGGTCTTCCGGCTGCGACATGATCGTGTTGATGATCCTGAGCGACAGCATGGCCTGCCGGAAGCGCGCAAGCGTGATGGCGATCTGGCCGAGCGGCGCCACGGCGCGGCCGGCCAGCATCACCGTGCCGATGATGGCGCCTGTCGAGACCTGGCCCTCCGAGAACGCATAGGCGCCGGCCACAACCAGCGCGACCGTCACGAATTGCTGGATGGCGCCGGTGATGTTGCCGGCGGCTGCCGAGAGTTCCTTGATCTTCTCCGATGTGTTGGCCGCATTCTTCGAGTGCTCGCCCCATTTGCGCAGCAGGTAGGCTTCCGCGCGCAGCGACTTGATCGTCTCCAGTGTGGAAATCGACTCGACCAGCAGCGCCTGGCGCTGCGACGCCTCGTTCATCGAGGCGGCGACCCGCTTGCCGATCCGCCGCTGCGTTATCAGCCCGACGATGACGGAGACGACGAAGGCCAGCGCCGGTATGATCACCAGCCAGCCGCCGATGGCGTAGATCACCGCCAGGAAGACAAACACGAAGATCGTGTCGATGAAGACGCTGATGGTGTTGGAGGTGAAGAACTCGCG
>JAFKFE010000411.1 GCA_017308345.1 Alphaproteobacteria bacterium
ATCTGACGGTCGAGAACGACATGCCGCTGCCCAATGCTCAATGCGCGCGGCCTCCGGGGATGGGAGTCGGGCTCAAGAATGTCGCCGAACGCCTGCGGGCGCGGTTCGAGGAGGACGGACAATTCTCGTCCGGCCCCATCGCGCCCGGGCGCTATCGCGCGTCGATCGATCTGCCGTGGAGGCTCGCTTGAACGAGATGTCCGTCCTCGTCGTCGACGACGAGCCTCTTGCCCGCCGCAGGCTGACCCGCCTGCTCGGCAAGATGGAGTGGGTGAGCCGGATCGACGAGGCCGGCAACGTCGACCAGGCCTGTCAGCGAGCCGATGAACATCGCCCCGACATTCTGCTGCTCGACATCCAGATGCCGGGCGGAACAGGCTTCGAGGTGTTGGAGCGCCTCGCCCATGCGCCGCCCGCGGTCGTGTTCGTCACGGCCTTCGATCACCATGCCTTGCGCGCCTTTGAGGCGAACGCGATTGACTATGTCACCAAGCCCATCGAACCCGGACGATTCCAGTTGGCCATGACGCGGGCACGTCATGCCGCCGCATCGCGTTCCCAGGATGACCGTATCGCGGAGTTGCAGGAAACCGTCACGTCGCTCAAGCGGGCCTTGAACAACCGCGAAAAGCGCGCCGGCGAATTCTGGGTGAAATCGCAGGGCGAGTATCTACGTATCGCCCCCGAATCGATCGTCCGCTTCCAGGCCGACCGCGACTATGTGCGGATCCATGTCGCGGATGCCGATTATCTCTATCAGGAAAATCTCGCGTCGCTCGAGCGTCGGCTCGATCCGGCCGACTTCACGCGCATTCATCGCAGCACGATCGTGCGCCGAAGCGCGATCGCTCGAATCAAGACGGCTCCCTTCGCTGCCCTGATAGCCGTCCTGTCCGACGGGTCGGAGGTGCGGGTGGGAAGGACCTACGCGGCCGCCGTTCGGGCCACTTTGGCGCGTTGAGGGGATTTTGGAGAGCATGGGTGAGTCCTCAGGAATTGCTTCCGCGGCAAGAGCGGGAGGGTAAGAGGATCCATGTCGCGGAACTGTATCTGAAAGCCGGCTGGCTTGCCGCCATGAACCTCCTGTCTTCAGACTGATGCACTCTCGAAATCGTCGGCCCCGATGGAACGCGCCGGCATTTCTCCGGGGGGAAACCAAGCCCATAGGGGGCTCCGCGGGTACAGACGCCGCGAGGCACCGGTGCGCTGCGCCTCATGGCTTGTAGTAGGGCGAAGTTCCGCCCAGGGAATCGTCGGTGTGTTCGCGAAGGGCAGCGCACAGGCAAGCTTCATCGGTGCACGCGTCCCGTTTCGCGATAAAATCTGGATCCCTGGGGGGATTTTCCTGATCGATCCGGGTTCCGGTCGCATTTTCGTAAGCATAGACCCAGGCAAGATCGTCCAGCCGCCCCATCCTCCACAGGTTGGACTGAGGATCCAAGGCGGCGTCGCACATCAATTGATGGGCCTTCTTCGTCGGCGCTTCGCAGCCAATGTCGGACAACACGAGCGAATGATTTCCCTCGAGATCGGCAATTCGTCTTTCGACCGCGGTCATATTCACATCGCATGTTTGCGCGAACGCCGGATTGGGCAGGAGCAACGCGATGACAGGCAAGGAAAGCCGCGCCACTCGCAATGGCTTGCGCGAATCACGGAATTTCCCGGATTCGGGGTGGGAACGATCAAGGGCAATGGGCATGGACACTCCTCGGCTTTGCGATTTTTCCAATGATCAGGCGGCCTCTGTCTCCGCGGGCGGAAGTGGACGTATCGCGGACCACCGCCGCCGAGCTGAATCGCGATCACGGCGCCGGCCGGCTGCCGAATTACGAGCGGTCTTCGTCACTTGCGGGTCCGCGACGCGGCGTCGAGCGGCCTTGTTGTTTCGACGGGCGGAGCTTCTCCGGGAAACGCCCTGCCGAATGCCGGATCGACGATCTTGATCAGGGTCCAGCAGGCGTCGCGGCGGAAGGTGTAACGAAGCTGCGTGTCGGTGTCCGGCACCTCCAGCACCACGGTGACACGATTTTCATCGCCAGCGGTTTCGCGGTAGCGCAGTCCTTCTTGTTGCCGCGAGGCCCGATCGGGCAGCAGCGGGAAATGCAGTTTATCGCGCTCCATCGGTTCCGCTGACTCGACCGGTTCAGGTTGCGCGCTCCAGTCCACGAAGGCTGTTTCCACGGTGCTGGCGGTGTGCGCGCGCTGAAGTTCGGGACTCTCCGCGAAAGCCTGGAAAAAATCGGCGATATCGTTTGACGGACAGGCGGCGCGTCCAGACTGCGCCGCGGCTGAAGTGGAAGTGTCGAGACCCTGGGCCTCAGCGCTCCCAGAACTTCCTTGCATTGCGATGCCTGCCACGACGATGGCCAGCGCGGCCGCCGGGACGAATAGAATGCGGTTCAAGAAATTCCTCTGCGGCATGGTCATTTGATCCCGACCGGCGCCGGCCCTCGGCCGCCGCGAGAACCAGCCGATTGGTCTGTCGTCCCTGCTCCGGACGTGACGCTTGGGCCCTTGTCGATCGTCGATGGCATTCCGGTCTCCGGCGAGAGGGCGAAGCAGCAAAGCTGATGCGCGTCTGCGTCCGTAGAATTCTTATCCATCTCTTCGCCGGTCAACGCGGGCAACGTACCGGTACGCCAGCCACGCTCAACTTCCGCCGTTGCCGGCACTAGCTTCCGCCGGCGGGCGGTCAGGGTCTGGGCGTGACCGCGCGGCGGAGGGGTGGCCAGGGAGCGTTCATGACCAGCATTTCAGAGTGTCTCCACCCTCGAATACGGGGTGGCGCCGGCGTTCTTCTCGCCATGAGCCTCGCTCTCGGCGCCTGCGCGACGATAGGAGGGGTGACGACTTCGGTCATTGCTGAAAAGCGTGTGGAATATGTGGTCGCCGGGCATGGCGCGCCCGCGGTGGTGTTGGAGAACGGCCTTGGAGGCCGGCTGGAGTGGTGGGCAAAGGTGCTTCCGGAGGTCGCCAGGGAGACCCAGGTCTTCGCCTACAATCGTCCTGGCATCGGGGCGAGCGACAGTGTTCCGACGCCGCGCGATGGAGATCATATCGTCGAGGAGTTGCGGCGGAACCTGCGTGAGACGGGGATCGCTCCGCCCTATGTGCTGGTGGGCCATTCTCTTGGCGGGCTCTATATGCAGCTCTATGCGCGACGCTATCCCAAAGAGGTGGCGGGTCTCGTCCTGGTCGACTCCACGCATCCCGACCAAATGAAGGGGGCCGGCGCGCGTGAAAATTGGCCTGCCTGGGCGAAGGTCGCGTTCAAAGCGGCAGTTTCGGAAGCGGCGCAAAAAGAACTCGCCGCCATACCGGCCACGGGCGCGGCGGTGCTGGCCCTGCCGCCATTCGATGGAAGGCCGGTGATCGTGCTCTCCACCAAGGGGCCGATGAATGAGACGTCGGAGCTGGCGCGCGACGCCAATGCCAAACGCGTTGACATTGCCCGTCTGTATCCTGGGGCAAGGCAGGTGTGGGTGGACAGCGGTCACGGCATTCCGCTGGAGAGGCCCGAAGCGGTTGTTGCCGCCATCCACGAGGTGTTGTCGATAGCGCGAATGAAAGAGGCCGGTCGCGGACAGGAGCAGCCATCGAAAGAACGTGTCCGTGTCCAGGAATTCTAGGGAACCGGCTCACCATCAGGCCCCGCGCGCCGTTCCGGCACCGGCCGGGCCGGGAAATAGGTGCCGCCGATGCTGCCGCCCGCGCCGCACGTTCCGATAAATCCGCCTGGCGTCGGAAGGTGCTCGACGACCAGAACACCGTTCCGCAGGCGGGCGTGGACGGTCTCGTCCTCGGCGTCATCCAGCTCAAGCCCATCTTTCGTCTTGTGCATGCCGCCCTCGAACTCGCAGGTCCAGGCCAGGAAATCGATGTCCACGGGGTTCGCGTCAATCCTGTAGGCATTGCCTTCGCGGGTGATGTCGAGCGTGCCCGAGACGCTCGTCCACAGGCCCTCGTAATCCTGCCTTGAAGGCTCGATCCGATTCAGTTCTTCCAGCCTGCCGCGAAGCCGCTGCTCGAGGTTGCCAGGCATGTCCCAATCCCCTGTCGTGCCATCCGCCAGCACGTATTGGTCGCGCATGAGGCTGCGCCGGAAGCGACTTTCATCCCGCGCCAGCGCCGTTTGGCCGGCAGGCATCTGCGAGCGCGCAAGGGTGGCCAGCCTTTCGTCGGCCTGGCGCCGCAATTCGCTGAGTCCGGGATCGCGGCGTATCGCCGTCTCGATCATGTCCGTCAGCTTTGCGCAGGCGGCCAGATCCCGGCCGACATCCATGTCCTCCGGATGGTCGGGAATTGTTCCCGAGACGCGCTCCAGCTCCCGCCGGTAATCGTCGGAGCGGACCGCGCAATGCAGGCGCTGCAGGCCAAGCTCGAAGGGCGTGTCCTTTGGCGCCAGTATCTCGGAGGTAGCGCGCCAACAGCCGTCATCGCCGGAAATGAAGGCCAGTTGGGTCGGCATCCCCCGGAGCTCGACGGGCACTCCGATAAACTTGCCGTCCTCCGGTTCGGCGTCGAAGCGGGCGGGTACAAAATCCACGCGCCGAACGGTTCTCGAGACGGGACGCGTGCGGACCAGGACATAAGACGGGTGCTCCGCGGGCGACGGGCCGTTCGGCGAAATGTAGTTCCACCCCCGCATCGCAAGCGGAAACCGGTTGAGATACTCGGCCTTGGAGACGAAGTCGGGGCGAACGGCCGCCGGCGCGGTGTTGATCCGATCAGCGGTGAAGCGCTCGCGGACAGCCGGGGACTGCGTATAGAGGCGAAGGAATTTGTCGAACTCGTTGGACCGGCAAGCCTGCGTGGCCGCATCGACGGCATTGAAACCTTCCTGCTCCTCATCCGAGGACGCGGCAGGAGCGTGCACGGCATTGACGCAATCAACGCCAATGACGGCCATGCAAAGCAGCAACCAATACCGAAGCTTACTGGGTCTCCGCTTCACTGGCCCTCGCCCCCTTTGCGGCGGTCTTGTGCCTTCATTCGCGCAGGCGGTCCATCCGATCGCGTTCCGCTGGGCGGTTCGCCCGTTCGGACCGCTGGCGCTCAGGAACAGCGGACATAGGCGCGTCTCGGTTTGCCGACTTCCTCGACGATCAGGCGGCCGCCTTCGCCCTCAAAGCGGAAGTGGATGTAGCGTGGGCCGTCGCCATCGGGCTGATCGAACCCGACGAGGAGGTCGTCCGCATCGGCGTAGTCGTCGGCGCGGGGAGACGGGCCGTCGTCCGCCCCACCCTGGGGACCGGCCTCCACCAACGCCGCCTGGACCGTAAGGCTTCGCCCTGCGAGAATCGCCAAACGCTGGCTTAGCTCCATGCGGTCCGTGTATTTCTGGCCAACGCATTTGCCGGAGCGAACCGCCCATCTTCCAAGGAAGCGGGGCAGGATCACCGCTTGATCCAGGGGGGCATAAATGGCCCGCCCGGCACCCGTGGCCGGTTGCACGATTTCGCCGATCCCGCCCTCCGGGGTCTGGGCTTGGCTGCCGGGCGGAAGAAGGATGGCGGCGACCATGAGGGCCGATGCCGCGAGAATCACGATGCGCCGCGGTTGCAATGGAATGGCGGGGTTGCGGATTGTTCCTGTCATCACATCACCGCCGCATCGTAGACGAGGCCGACCGCGCGCCCCTGATCGTCAATTGCATCGAGAGCGGTCCAATCCTCGCCCTGTTCGGGGCCGGTGCTGATGAATGCGGATGCGCCAACCGCGGTTATCCTGAACTCCCCGCGCGCGAGAGCACAGCCATTGGCGGTGAAGGCACGGTCCCTTGCCCGGTATTGATGCGGATTGGCCGCACCCTGTTCCCGTACGGGCGGAATGGCGCGAACGGC
>JAFKFE010000412.1 GCA_017308345.1 Alphaproteobacteria bacterium
CTGGACGAAGGATTTGAAACCGAGGAGGCGAAGGCGCGAAAATATCATTCGCGCCGCCCAACACTACAGGCGTGCGCGCCGAAGCCGGACCGCTTCGGCGCGGCCTGGATGTCAGAGCAGAGGGTCGATGATGGCCGACATTTCCTCAATCGACATCGCCCCTTTGTAGGTCTTTCCGTTGATGAAGAAGGTCGGCGTCGAGTCGACCTTGAACTCGTCCGCTCCGCGTTTCTGGACTGCTCTCACATCGTCCAGAAGTTTCTGGTCCGTCAAGCAGGACTCAAAGGACTCCTGTGTAAAACCGGCGAGCTTGGAGATCTGCAGCAGCGCTTCCTTGGTGTTGTTGACGCCAACCCAGCTCGGTTGCTGCTTGAACAGCACGTCGACCATGGCGAAGTAGTTGTCCTTCGAGCAGCGCGCCAGCATGAAGCCGGCCTCGGCACTCGGGTCAAACGGGAATTCGCGCAGGATGTAACGGACCTTGCCGGTGTCGATATACTTGGTCTTCAACTCAGGGAAGGTGGTCATGGCGAAATGCGCGCAGTGCGGGCAGGTCATCGAAGCGTATTCGACGATGGTGACCTTGGCGTCGTCCTTGCCGAGCTGCTTGTCGGGCAGAGCGCCGGGCTTCAGCAGTTCCGCCATGTCGACGGTGCCCTGCGCCTCGGGCACCTGGACCGCGGCCGGCGTGGCGGCCGGCTTCGCAGGCGTCGAGGGATTGGCGGGCTTCACATCGGCGGCCTTCGCCTCATCGCCCGAGTCGCTGCATGCGGCGAGCAGCGCCACGGCGGGAACAGCGGCCAGCGTGGTCAGAAGGTTTCTGCGGGAAAGACTTTTGCCAAACGGGGCACGGTTCATGCGAATCACCTGATATCGGTTGGATTTTGCAATGCAAGGGCTAGAAAAGGCGAGAGTTGGCGCGAATTAAGGCATCGCGATCCCCAATCCAATCGCGAAACTCGGTCATAAGCATCACGAATGCGCGAGATTGGGACGCATTCATGACGCTTCTTACGACCCTTTGCGCTTCCTTTCACCCATAATCGTGGCGCCAAGCCGCTCCAGCGAAGCGCGCAGTCCGTCATCCTCGATCTTGCCGACCATCTGGGAAAGCTTCGATTTCTCCGCCGCGCTCAAGGGGAGCGGCGCCGGCTTCGGCCGCGCCTTTTGCGAGAGGACCGGTTTTTGCAGGATCTTGATGCGGCCGATCGCGTTGAAACCCAGGAAGGCGTTGACGCGGTTGATGACCTCGCCCGCCTCATGCTGGAGATGCAGCGCCGCCATGCCTTCGCAGGCGATGATCAACGTCGCCGGCTCGAACGGGTCGTCCTCGTGCAAGCGGCGCGGCCACTGGATCTTTTCCGGCCGCGAATGGGTGGCCAGGCGCGGTCCGGCGATTTCCTCCCAGGACTGCACCAGCCCGATCGAGATGCCGGCGCGCTTCTTCAGCACCGGATCGAGGATCTCGGTCGCGAGATCGCTCACCGGAACGGGATTGCCGAAGGGCCTTTTCCCTGCCATGTGCGTTCTCCAGCCCATCCGATCCCCCAGCTCTTCCGATCAATGGCACCGCTCGATCAGACCCGCAAGGCATCACCGAAGGCCGCATCCGAAGATACGGGCATCGCGACGCGTCTGCTTGCCTGGTATGACGCACATCATCGCGACCTGCCCTGGCGCGTGACGCCCGGGGCGTTCGCGCGTGGCGCGAGGGCCGATCCTTACCGCGTGTGGATGTCGGAGGTGATGCTGCAGCAGACCACTGTCGAGGCGGTAAAAGCCTATTTCCGCGCTTTCGTCGAGAAATGGCCGACGGTCGAGGCGCTGGCGGCGGCCCCCGCCGAGGACGTGATGAAGGCCTGGGCCGGGCTCGGTTACTACTCCAGGGCGCGTAACCTGAAAGCCTGCGCCGATCTTGTGGCGCAAAGAGGCGGCCGCTTCCCCGGCACCGAGGCCGGCCTGCGGGAACTGCCCGGCATCGGCGCCTATACGGCGGCGGCGATCGCGGCGATCGCCTTCGACCGGCCGGCGGCCGTCGTCGACGGCAATGTCGAGCGGGTCATGACGCGGCTCTGTTCGATCGAAACGCCGCTCAGCGAGGCCAAGCCTGAAATCCGCGCGCTGGTCGAGAAGCTGGTGCCACAGGCACGTCCCGGCGACTTTGCCCAGGCAATGATGGATCTCGGCGCGACGATCTGCACGCCGAAGCGGCCGCGCTGCATGCTCTGCCCGGTGCGCGAGGATTGCAGCGCTATTCTCACCGGCGATCCGGAACGCTTCCCGGTCCGCCTGCCGAAGAACGACAAGCCGCTGCGCAGGGGCGCCGCCTTCGTCGCCGAGCGCGCGGACGGCGCCATCCTACTCCGCAAGCGGCCGGAGAAGGGCCTGCTCGGCGGCATGAGCGAGGTGCCGACCACGGGCTGGACGGCACGGATCGACGGCGCCACGACGGCCGAGGCCGCGCCCTTTCCCGCCGATTGGCGGCGCGCGGGGCAGATCGGGCATGTCTTCACGCATTTCGCGCTCGAACTCGAAGTCTTCCATGCCCACATCAAGGGCGATGCGCCGGATGGGCACTTCTGGTCGCTGGCCCATGAAATTTCCGGGGAAGCGCTGCCCACCGTCATGAAAAAGGTAATCGAGGCGGCGATACCGGGCGCGACCAAGAAACGACGCCCACTTTGAAAGGACAGGCATGACCGAAATCCGCCATATCGTCTTCGACATCGGCAAGGTGCTGATCCATTACGATCCGGACATCCCGTTCAGCCGCCTTATCCCGGATGCGGCGGAGCGGAGATGGTTCTTCGACAATGTCTGCACCAGCGCCTGGAACCTCGAGCAGGACCGAGGCCGCACCTGGGAAGAAGCCGAGGCGCTGCTGATCGCCGAGCATCCCGACCATGCCGAGAACATCCGCAATTTCCGCCGCCACTGGCACGAGATGGCGCCGCATGCCTATGAAGACAGCGTCGCGCTGCTGGAAGGCCTGATCGATGACGGCCGCGACGTGACGCTGCTCACCAACTGGGCCTCGGACACCTTCCGCGAGTCGCGCAAGCGCTTTCCATTCCTGGAAAAACCGCGCGGCGTGACGGTTTCGGGCGACATCGGCCTGATCAAGCCGGACCGGGCCATCTACGACCATCACGTCGCCTCTTTCGGGCTCGAGCCTGCGGCATCGCTGTTTATCGACGACAGCCAGAAGAATGTCGACGGCGCCAAGGCCGCCGGCTGGCAGGCGGTGCTGTTCACCGACGCCGGAACGCTTAAAGCGGATCTTGAACGGCTCGGGATCGCGGTTTGATCTGAATCGCTTGGAGCGATCCGTTGACGCGTTGATTCAGGAGCGCTCCAACGGATCAGGCCCCTGCCCGCTCCATGCCGAGGCGGGCGATGCGGCGCAGTTCGTCGATCGGGGTGAGGCCGCCTGAGCGCTCATAGTGCCAGAAGGTCCAGCCGTTGCAGGCATCCAGCCCCTGCACTTCGGCGCCGATCTTGTGGATGGAGCCGGCGCTGTCGCCGATCGCCAGCGTGCCGTCGGCGCGTACCTTCGCGGCCCAGCGCTTCTTGGCGTCGTAGAGCGTGGCGCCTGGCGTCACCAGGCCGTTGTCGATCAGGCTGATGAAGGCGACGCGCGGCTCGGCGCGCTTGCCCGAAAGCACGGTGAGATCGGCGTTCTCCAGCGGGCGCACCGCGGCGATGCGCTCATTGGCGGCGTCGATATAGGCCTGCTCGCGCTCGATGCCGACGAAATGGCGGCCGAGGCGCCTAGCAACCGCGCCAGTCGTGCCGGAGCCGAAGAACGGGTCGAGCACGACATCGCCCGGCTTGGTCGAGGCCATCATGATGCGGGCGAGCAAGGCCTCCGGCTTTTGTGTCGGATGCAGCTTGTTGCCGTTCTCGTCCTTCAGGCGCTCTGCCCCGGTGCAGATCGGGAACAGCCAGTCGGAACGCATCTGCAGATCGTCGTTCGACGCCTTCAGCGCTTCGTAATTGAAGGTGTAGCCCTTGCCCTTCTGGTCGCGCGAGGCCCAGATCATCGTCTCATGCGCATTCTGGAAGCGGCGGCCGCGGAAATTCGGCATCGGGTTGGTCTTGCGCCAGACGATGTCGTTGAGGATCCAGAAGCCGAGATCCTGCATGCGGGCGCCGACGCGGAAGATGTTGTGATAGGAGCCGATGACCCAGATGGTGCCGCTGGGCTTCAATACGCGGCGCGCCGCGAGCAGCCAGGCCCGGGTGAAGGCGTCATAGGCCTCGAAACTCTCGAACTGGTCCCAGTGGTCGTCGACGGCGTCGACCTTGGACTGGTCGGGCCGGTGCAGGTCGCCGTCGAGTTGCAGATTGTAGGGCGGGTCCGCAAAGATGATGTCGACCGACTTTTCCGGCAGCCGGTCGAGGGCTGCGACGCAATCGCCCTTCAGGATGGTGTCCAGCCATTCGGACCTGAGGGGAGCATCGGAAAGCTCGTCGAGAAGACGCACGGCAGACATCAAAACACCCAAAAGAACGCGTTACGGTTTACTGGCTGTTATGGTTACCGATCAGCGTAAACATTCGGTGAAGGCCTCAGAACCGGCTCACGCGGTTTGCGAAGACCCGCCCGTTGGTGTATGCCGCGCCGCTTGAGCCGCCAGGCCCCTCCCCAACGTTTCCGGATTGCCATGCCCCAGCCAGATCTTGTCATTTTCGATTGCGACGGCGTGCTCGTCGATTCCGAAATCGTCGCCGCGCGCGTCGAGGCCGAGCTTTTGACCTCGGCCGGCTTCGAGATCTCGGCGGAGGAGATTTTCGAGACCTATGCCGGGCTGACCTTCAAGGACATCATGCTGCGGCTCGAGGAGAAGTCGCACATTCCGTTCCAGGCTTCGCTCATCGACCGCGCCGAGGAGTTGGTCGACCGCAAGCGAGAGGCGGTGGCGGCCGTCACCACGCCGCGCGCCGTTTGCTCCAATTCCCGCACGGAGCGCATCGAATTCATGCTCGAGAAGGTGCGGCTGCTGCCGTTCTTCGCCGGCCGTATCTTCTCGGCGCTTGATATCCCGAGCAAGAAGACCAAGCCCGCGCCGGACGTGTTCCTCTACGCCGCCGAAACGCTCGGCGCCAACCCGAAGAGCACCTTCGTCATCGAGGATTCCGTGCACGGGATCGCCGGCGCCAAGGCGGCCGGCATGCGCGTCATCGGCTTCACCGGCGCCGGTCACAGCTATCCAGGCCACGCCGACGCGTTGACCGAGGCCGGCGCCGAAACGGTCATCCGCCGCTGGGCGGAACTCAAGAACACGATCGCCGCGTTGTCGGAATGGTCCGAGGACGCCTAGACAGCGACGCGCGGTCCCTACGCGCGCGTCGTCAACGTCGATAGCTGGTCGGTGTCGTAGCGGTTTCGCAGATCGGCGAGCGCTTTCGGATCGGGCGCGCCTTTTGCCGCGAGTTTGGTGAGTTCCACGAAATAATGCTCATGGCCAGGCGGAGAGACGGTCATCAGGACGCGCGCCGGTTTTTCGCTGACATTCGTGATGTTGTGCGGCACTCCCGGCGGGATGAACAGAAAGGTCCCGGGCGTCGCGCGGACGGTTTTGTCGCCGAAATGCCATTCACACTCGCCCTCTAGCACGTAGAACGTCTCCTCCTGCACCCGATGGACATGGCGCCCGGTGGCGAACTCCGGCGGGATAGTCCAGTCGAACATGCTCGTATGCTTGGTATTGTCGCCGGTCACGAGGAAAGCCATGGGATGACCACGCAGCACGACGCCATTTTTCTCGTCGGGCATGCGGATGACGGCATCGGTGCTCATAAGATCCTCCTGTGGCTGGGCGCTTCCGTCTGGCAAGCGTTCGCGCAGCATCGGCCGTCGATGCCGGAAAGTCGTGAATCCGTTCCCAAAAATTTGCTAAAAGACTCGAATGGCAATCAGGGACGACCTTTACCAGTTCGGCCCGTTCCGTCTCGACCCGGAGGCGGGCATTCTCTTTCACGGGGCCGAGCCGACAATGCTTGGCCAACGCGCCGTTGCGCTACTGCGGCTTTTGGTCCAGAACGCGGGCGCACCCATGTCCAAGGACGCGCTGATCGAGGCGGGCTGGGGCGGATCGGCGGTTGCCGACAACAATCTGACGGTTCAAATAGCAGCCCTGCGCCGGACACTTGCCGACGTGGCGAATGTCGCGCACTGGATCGAGACGCTGCCGCGCCGCGGCTATCGCTATATCGGACCGGCGGTCGCCACGTGCGGCTCAACCGCTGCAGGCGCGACGCCGGGGCCGAGCCTGCCTGAGAAGCCTTCCGTCGCGGTCCTGCCTTTCTCCAACTTGAGCGGCGATCCGCAGCAGGAATATTTTGCCGATGGGATGGTCGACGACATCATAACAGGCTTGGCGCGCATCAAGTGGTTGTTCGTCATCGCACGAAACTCGACCTTCACCTACAAGGGTCGCGCCGTCGACGTGAAGCAGGTCGGTCGCGAGCTTGGCGTTCGCTATATCCTCGAAGGCAGCGTGCGCAAGGCCGGCGGCAGCGTGCGTGTCGTCGGGCAGATGATCGATGTGTCGAACGGAGCGCATGTCTGGGCCGAACGCTATGACCGTCGTTCCGACGACATCTTCGCGCTCCAGGACGAGATGGCGCTGGCGGTGGTGGGCGCGATTGCGCCCAGCGTTCGAAAAGCCGAAATCGAGCGCGTCAGACGTAAGCGCCCCGACAGTCTCGACGCCTACGATCTCGTGCTGCAGGCCCAGACCGACGTGGATTCGGGGATGCCTGAGCAAGTGACCAGGGCGCTGGTGCTCCTCGACCGCGCCATCGCCCTCGAGCCGACCTATGCGCTGGCGCATGGCAATGCCGCGATGTGCCACCATTGCCTGTTCCTCCGCGCCGGTTTCCAGGAGATCAACCGTGCGTCCTCGATCCGCCACGCCCGGTCCGCAATCATGCATGGACAAGACGACGCGCTGGCCCTCACCTGGGCGGGGTTTTCCATCGGAATGGATGCGCACGATCGCGCCGCTGCGTTCACGGCATTCGAAGCCGCCCTCGCCGTCAGCCCTTCATCGGCGCTGACCTACATACTTGGCAGTGTCGTTCTCGGGTGGAGCGGCGAGGCTGAGCGCGCAATAGGATGGAGCGAGCAGGGCATAAGGCTGAGCCCGTTCGATTCATGGGCGTGGGCCGCCTTTGATGCGCAAGCGATGAGCCATTTGCTGCGCGGACGTTACGAAGAAGCCTGCCGCGCGGCCTACAAGTCCGTGCAAGCCAATCCGGCGCACAGCATCACCTATGTGCAACTGGCCGCGGCGCTGGCCAACCTCGGCCGATTGGACGAGGCAAGGGCGGCCGCCGCTCGCGTCATGGAGCTTCAACCTGCGTTTCGCTACAGCCGCCAGTTTGCAGGGGTCAATTGCGCGCCCGCCCTTGCTGATGCCCTTGGCAGCGCGCTGCAACAGGCCGGTCTGCCGGAATAACCGACGAGCCGCATGGCTGGCCGGCGCTACCGCGTTGCTTCACGGGTTCGGTCAGTTCGTCGCCGGAGCGCGCTTCTTCCTCTTGCCCTTTGACTTTTCCGCGGCCGGCGCCGGCGTGTTCTCGTCGAAGCCGGCATAGGCCTGATAGTCGCGCGCGGAAGGCTCCGGCACCACGACATTGGTATCGGTGAAGACGAACTGGGTTGCGGCAGAGGGATCGGTAACCTGCACCTGGTACTGATGGACCTGCGAATAAAGCACCTCGTCGCCGTGCTGGACGGCGATGCGGATCGGCATCGTGACGGTTCCGGGCGCGAACATCGGACCGGGCACGACCTTGCCGGCGACGGCGATCTTCATCGACATCTGGCCATCGGCATGGGTGCAATCGCGCGTCATGTCCGAAATCGAAGCCTGATAGATGATCTTGGCCGGATCGTGATTTGGGTCTACCGGCTGGCCGTTGGGGCCGGTCTGTGCTGCCGCGGCGTCCGCCTCGGCTTGCGCATCGGCCGCGGCATCACCCTTTTTCTTCTTGGGCTTCGCGGTCGTGCCCTTGGCATAGGTGTTGAAGTAGGCGGTGCCGTCGCGCAACGTCACCTTCGGGCAATAGGCGCGCAGTTGGCTGGCGAGAATCTTCGGGTCCGGCGGGGGTATCGGAGCCGTCGGATCAGGCTTCTTGCCGATACCGAGGTTCAGGATGCCATTGTCGCTCGATTGGCAGCCGGCGGCGGCAAGCATAAAGCCGGTAAGCGCCAGACCCGCGACAAGACGACGGTTGACCGAATAAAACGCCATGAAACTGCACTTCCCTCTCACAAAGCCGGTGACGTATAGCAACCGCGCGGCAAAAATGCGACTGAGCCGGCTCGGAAAATTAACCAATTGCCGTGGATGACGCGACCGGCAGCAATGGGCCTTTTACGATGCAATATGTGAGTACCCGCGGCGATGCGCCCGCGCTTGGATTTTCAGACGCGGTGCTGGCCGGCCTGGCGCGCGACGGCGGACTTTACGTGCCGCGTGAATGGCCGCAGTTTTCCGCCGACGATATCCGCGCCATGCGTGGCCTTGCCTATCCGGACCTCGCCATCCGCGTGCTGACGCCGTTCCTGGGCGGCGAGATCGCCGCGCCCGTCTTCGAGCGGCTGGTGCGCGAGGCCTACGCGACTTTCCGGCATGAGGCTGTCTGCCCGCTGGTGCAGACCAAGAAGAATACCTTCATCCTCGAGCTGTTCCACGGCCCGACGCTGGCCTTCAAGGACGTGGCGATGCAGTTGCTGGCGCGGCTGATGGACCACGTGCTTTCCGAGCGCGGACAGCGCGCCACCATCGTCGGCGCGACCTCCGGCGACACCGGGGGTGCCGCGATAGACGCCTTCGCCGGCCGCGACCGCACCGACATCTTCATCCTTTTCCCGCACGGCAAGGTCTCGCCGGTGCAACAGCGCCAGATGACGACGTCGAGTGCCGCCAATGTCCATGCGCTGTCCGTCGAGGGCAATTTCGACGACTGCCAGGGCCTTGTGAAGGACATGTTCAACGACCACGCCTTTCGCGACCGGGTGTCGCTGTCGGGCGTCAATTCGATCAACTGGGCCCGCATCATGGCCCAGATCGTTTATTATTTCTCGTCGGCGCTGTCGCTGGGGGCGCCGGACCGGCCGGTCTCCTTCACCGTGCCGACCGGCAATTTCGGCGATATCTTCGCCGGTTACGCCGCCAAGCGCATGGGCCTGCCGATCGAGCGGCTGATCATCGCCACCAACGACAACGACATCCTGGCGCGCACATTGGCGAGCGGCGAATACCGCACCAGGGGCGTGTTCGCCACGACCTCGCCGTCGATGGACATCCAGGTGTCCTCGAATTTCGAGCGCCTGCTGTTCGAGGCGGCCGGCCGCAATGCAGAGACGGTGCGGCGCTACATGAACGGGCTGAAACAGTCCGGCGCCTTCACCATCGAGGCGGGCGAGCTCGAGCGCATCCGCGCCGAATTCGACGCCGGCCGCGCCACGGTGGACGAGGTCGCCGCCACGATCCGCGCGACGCTCGATAAAAGCAACTACCTGCTCGATCCGCACACGGCCGCCGCCGTTCATGTCGCCGCCGCCCATGCTTCCGGTCCGGTGCCGATGGTGGTGCTCGGCACCGCGCATCCGGCGAAATTTCCGGCGGCGGTCGAAGCCGCCAGCGGCGTCACCCCCGCCCTGCCCGCATGGCTAGGCGGCTTGATGACAGCCGACGAAAAATACACGATACTTCCCTCCGACTTGAAAATGGTGGAAGATTACGTGAACCGCCACTCGCGGGCGGCGCGTTAGGGAGTACTTGCCATATGGGTGTTGAGGTAAGCCGTCTGTCGAACGGCCTGACAGTCGCCACCGAAACCCTTCCAAGCATCGAATCGGTTGCCCTCGGGGCCTGGGTGAAGTCAGGCGCCCGCAACGAACGCGACGAAGAGCACGGCATGGCCCATCTGCTCGAGCACATGGCGTTCAAGGGCACGAAACGCCGCAGCGCCTTCGAGATCGCCTCGGAAATCGAGAATGTCGGCGGTGAGATCAACGCCGCCACCAGCGTCGAGACGACCTCCTACTATGCCAGGGTGCTTTCCGACGACGTGCCGCTGGCGGTCGATATCCTGGCCGACATCCTGCAGGAATCCGAATTCGATCCCGACGAACTCGAGCGCGAGCAGCATGTGAGCCTGCAGGAGATCGGCGCCGCGCACGACACGCCAGACGATATCGTCTTCGACCGCTTCACCGAAACCGCCTTCCGCCACCAGACCATCGGCCGCTCGATCCTGGGCACGCCGGAGACGGTCAAATCCTTCACGTCCGGACAGTTGCACGACTTCATCGAGCGGCAATACGATGCCGAGCGCATGGTCCTCGTGGCGGCCGGCGACATCAAGCACGACAATTTCGTGCGCGAGGTCGAGAAACGGCTCGGCGGCTTCCGAGCCAAGGCGGCGGGCAACATCCCGCAATACGCCCAATATGTCGGCGGCGACTTCCGCGAGGACCGCGACCTGATGGACGCGCAGATCGTGCTCGGCTTCGAGGGGCGCGCCTACCACGTGCGCGATTTCTACGCCTCGCAGGTGCTGTCGATGATCCTGGGCGGCGGCATGTCGTCGAGGCTGTTCCAGGAAGTGCGCGAGAAGCGCGGCCTCTGCTACTCGGTCTATGCCTTCCACTGGGGTTTTTCCGACACCGGCATCTTCGGCGTGCATGCCGCGACCGGGCAGAGCGACATCGCCAAGCTGGTGCCGGTCGCAATATCGCGCCGGCCTCATCATGTCGGCAGAAAGTCCGGCCAGCCGCGCCTCGCAGATCGCCAGGCAGCTGCTCTTGTTCGGCCGGCCGATCGCCAAGGAGGAACTGATGGAGCGGCTTTCGGCGCTGACCGTCGACCGGCTGACCGACCTCTCCTCGCGGCTCTTCTCGACCAAGCCGACGCTTACCGCGGTCGGCCCCGTGGGCACGCTTGCGCCCTACGAGGCGATCCTCGAATCGCTCGCGGGTCCGCAGACGACGGCCCGCCGGCTGGCCGTCTAGCCCCGACCAAAAGCCGTGTTCGCGCTCCCTTTCTTTCGCCGCGACCTGCCGGCACTGAGAGGCGAAAAGGTCACGCTGCGCGTGCCCCTGACCAGCGACTACCGCGAATGGGCGGCGGTGCGCGGCGAAAGCCGCGCCTTCCTGGAACCCTGGGAGCCGCGCTGGCAGCCGGACGAGCTCGACCGCACCGCGTGGCGCCTGCGCATCAGCCGCTATCGCGAGGATTACGCGCAAGGCACGGCCATCGCCTTCTTCATCTTCGAGAAATCGAGCGGCAAGCTTGCCGGCGGCATCACGCTCGGCAACATCCGCCATGGCGTCGCGCAGAGCGGCCATATCGGCTACTGGATCGGCGAACGCTTCGGCGGCCGCGGCCTGATGACCGAGGCGGTCAAGCTGGTGTCGCGCTTCGCCTTCGATACGCTCAGGTTGCACCGGATCGAAGCTGCCTGTATTCCCGAAAACGCCCGGTCGATCCGCGTGCTTGAAAAAGCCGGATTCCGGCGCGAAGGACTGCTGAGATCCTATCTCAGGATCAATGGCGTCTGGCAGGATCACTACCTCTACGCCCGGATCGCGGACGATCCGCCGGGCGATGGAACGAAGGGCTGAATGTGACGAATTTCCCGCGATTCGCGTCGCTGTTCGCCCTTATCCTGGCGGTCATCGCCACATTTGTTGCGGCCATGCCGGCTTTGGCCGTCGAGCCGATCAAGATCGCGCGCGACGACAAGGCGCTGGACCTCTCCGGCGCCGTGGAGATCTACCGGAACCAGGGCGAGAATTTCCAGGTGTCGACCGCGCCGGGCCCCGACGGCATCGTGCGGCGCATCGAGGTGGAGGCCAATGACGCGCGCTCGAGCGGCGACTGGGCCGTCTTCGCGCTGGCCAACACCACCGACCAGCAGCTCGACCGGCTGATCGTCGCGCCGCATTTCCGCCTGGTGAATTCCGGCATCTTCTGGCCCGACCTCGGCTCGACGCGCATCGCCGCGATCACGCCCAGCGAGGGGTTTGCGCTCGACCGCCAGACGAGCCCCGACGCCGACGTGTTCCGCGTGACGCTGAACCCCGGAACGGTGGTGACCTTCATCGCCGAGCTCGCTTCGCCGAAGCTGCCGCAGGTCTATCTCTGGGATCCGGATTCCTACAAGGACTCGGTCAATTCCTACACGCTGTTCCGCGGCATCGTCATCGGCATTTCGGGCCTTCTGGCGCTGTTCCTGACGATCCTGTTCGTGGTCAAGGGAACCTCGATGTTCCCGGCGACGGCGGCACTGGCCTGGGCGGTTCTGGCCTATATCTGCGTCGATTTCGGCTTTCTCAACAAGATCATCGAGATATCGCCCGGCAACGAGCAGATCTGGCGGGCGGGCACTGAGGTGGCGCTTGCCGGGACCTTCGTCGTGTTCCTGTTCGCCTATCTCAACCTCAACCGGTGGCATGGCCATTTCAGCTATGGCGCGCTGGTCTGGATCCTAGGGCTGCTTCTGATCGCGGGCGTGGCAATCGTCGATCCGGCGGTCGCGGCCGGCATTGCCCGCATCTCCTTCGCCGCCACCGCGCTCACCGGCCTCGGCCTCATCATCTTCCTCGGCATTCGCGGCTATGACCGAGCGATCATGCTGGTGCCGAGCTGGGTCATGGTGCTGCTCTGGCTTTGCGGGTCGTGGATGGCGATCACCGGCATGCTCGACAACGACATAGCGCAGCCGGCGCTGGGCGGCGGGCTGATCCTGATCATCCTGCTCATCGGCTTCACCGTCATGCAGCATGCCTTCGCCGGCGGCGGGGCGCATCAGGGCCTGTTCTCCGACCTCGAGCGCCAGGCGCTGGCCGTCGCCGGCTCGGGCGATATCGTCTGGGACTGGGACGTGCTGCGCGACCGCGTGGTGACCAAGCCCGACATCAGCCTGCAGCTCGGCCTGGCGCCAAACAGCCTGGGCGGTGCCGCCCGCAACTGGCTGCCGGCGCTGCATGCCGACGACCGCGACACCTTCCGCACCACGCTCGACGTCGTGCTGGAGCACCGCCGCGGCAAGGTGGCGCAGAACTTCCGCCTGCGCGGCGCCGACGGCCACTACCACTGGTTCTCGCTGCGCGCGCGCCCGGTGATCGGCTCCGACGGCGAGGTGATCCGCTGCGTCGGCACAATGGTCGACGTCACCGAGCAGAAGAAATCCGAGGAAAGGCTGCTGCACGACGCCGTGCACGACAATCTGACCGGCCTGCCCAACCGTGAATTGTTCATGAACCGGCTGGAAGCGATCATCTCGATCGCGCGCACCGAGGACAAGGTGCGCCCGACGGTCTTCATCATCGACATCGACCGCTTCAAGCAGGTCAATGACGGCCTCGGCATTTCCGCCGGCGACACGATTCTGCTGACCGTCGCGCGCCGGCTGCACCGGCTCCTGAAGCCGAAGGATTCGCTGTCGCGCTTTGCCGGCGACCAGTTCGCGCTGATGCTGCTTTCGGAGCAGGACCCTGCCCGCATCGCGGCGATCGCCGACGCCATCAAGCACGCGATCAACAACCCGATCACCTTCGCCAAGCGCGAGATCGTGCTGACCGCCTCGATTGGCCTGATCACCTGGACGACGGCGCAGACCTCGGCCGAGGACATGGTCAAGGACGCCGAGCTCGCCATGCACCAGGCCAAGCGCTTCGGCGGCGACAGGATCGAGCCATTCCGGCCCGCCTTCCGCACCGTCGGCACCGACCGGCTGCAATTCGAATCCGACCTTCGCCGCGCCATCGAGCGGCGCGAGTTCACGCTTGCCTACCAGCCGATCGTGCGGCTCGAGGATGGCAGCGTCGCCGGCTTCGAGGCGCTGCTTCGCTGGGACCACCCGCGCCGCGGCATGATCCCGCCGGGGGACTTCATTCCGGTGGCCGAGAATTGCGGGCTGATCGTGCAGCTCGGCCTGTTCGCCATGCAGCAGGCGGCCGAGGACCTCGCCTCCTGGCAGAAGCAGATCGGCGACGCGCCGCTGTCGGTTTCGGTCAACCTGTCCAGCCGCCAGCTCATCCGCCGCGATCTGGTGAGCGACGTCCGCTCCGTCATCGCGCGCGCCAACCTCAAGCCGCGCTGCTTCCGGCTCGAGCTCACCGAATCGCTGGTGATGGACAATCCCGAGCAGACCGCGCATGTCCTGACCAAGCTGAAAC
>JAFKFE010000413.1 GCA_017308345.1 Alphaproteobacteria bacterium
GCTTAATAGGCGGGAAGCGGATGCCTTCCTGATGGATCTCGGTCAGCGCCCGGCTGAGCGAGGCTGGCACCGCCCCACCCATATCGGTGTTGTGGATGTGGCCACCGGTCCAGGCGACGATCTCGCCATCGACGAAGACCGGCTTCCACAGATGCGTGTCGGGCGCATGCGTGGCGACATGGCCCGAATAGGGATCGTTGGTGAAGGCGACGTCGCCCCGGCGGTAGTCGTCGACCATGGTAATAGCGCGGTGATAGGAAAGGCCCGGATACCAAGAGGCGCCAAGCTCCATCGGTACGGCGAAGGTCGCGCCCGAACGGTCCATTAGCATCACCGTAAAATCCTGCGATTCCTTCACGAACGCCGAGTGCGCTGTGCGGTGCAGGGTGTGAGCCATGTTCTCGGCGGCCGCGCGGGCGTGGTTCGCCAGAACCTGAAGGTTTGTGCGGTCAAACATGGCATCACTCCGCGAAGGTCAGCAGAAGGTTGAGGTGGCGATCGACTCGTGCCTGCGTTCCGGCGGGGATGGCAAAGGTGGTGTCGTCCTGCACCACCACGGCCGGCCCCTGAAACGTACTGCCCGGCACGAGGGTCTGTCGGTCATGGAGGTCGACGGTCTCGATGCCCCGGCCCGTATAGACCGCAAGCCGGCGGGCCGGACTGGCGGGGGCGTTGACTTCGTCCGTCTCAGGGAAGGAAAGCGGCGGACCCGCGCCGACGGCCGACAGCCGCACGTTCACCAGTTCGATCTCGCCGTGCGGGTCATGGAAATCGTAGAGCCGCTCATGCATGAGGTGAAACGCCTGTTCGATGGCGGCCACATTGCCCGCTGTCAACCAATCCGGCGAAAGGGCTACTTCGATCTCATAGCTCTGCCCGACATAGCGCATGTCGCACAAAAGATTGAGCTCCGCCGCCGCGGAATGGCCCTGCGCCGCTAGCCAGTCATTGCCCTCTTGCGCAAGCGCCTCGAACGCCTCGCGAATTCCGGGCAAAGAGGTGTCCGATAGCGGGCTGAATACCGTTCGGATGAAGTCTCCGCGAAGGTCCGCGACCAGCCCGCCCAGAGCCGACACCACGCCGGGGCGGCGCGGCGCCATGACGCGCTTGATCCCGAGTTCGCGCGCGAGGAAGGCGCCGAGCATCGGGCCGCCGCCGCCGAATGGCATGAGCGTGAATTCGCGCAGGTCGACGCCGGCACGCGAGGCGAGCTTCTCGACCTCGACGAACATTTCCGACACTGCGATATCAAGGATCGCCTGCGCGGTCCGCTCGACCGCACGGCCGAGCCGGGCGGCAAGTTCGCCGACCGCGCGATGTGCCAGTTCGGTTTCGATCCTCAGCTGGCCGTAGGCCATCTCGCTGTGGCCGAGCCACCCGCATACCACCATGGCATCAGTCACCGTCGCCTGTTCGCCGCCGCGGCCGTAGCATGCCGGTCCTGGTGTCGAGCCGGCCGACTCCGGTCCGACCCGCAACACCCCTTGCGCGTCGACACTGGCGATCGAGCCGCCGCCGACGCCGATCGAGCTGACCGACACCGAAGGGATGTGGAGTGGAAATTCGCCGATCAGCTCACCGGTACCAAACTGCGCCTCGCCGCCGATGATGAGAGCGAAGTCGGCCGAGGTGCCACCGATGTCGAGGGTTAGGATCTTGTCTTCGCCAGCCTGACGCGCCAGCCACGAGGCGCCGATGACGCCGGAGGCCGTTCCCGACAGCAACATGTTCACGCAGGCGCGCTTGCCTTCGGCAGCGTTCATCAACCCGCCATTCGACTTCGTCAACATGGGTCGGGCCGGCACGCCGCGGCTCTTCAATCGCTCTTCCAGCGCCGTCAGATAGCCGGAGACGCGTGGATGGACATAGCCATTGAGGATGGCGGTCGAGCTGCGCTCGTATTCGCGGATGACCGGCCAGACCTCGGCAGAGGTGAATACGAAGAACTCGGGCGCAAGACGCGCGATCGCCGCCTTCACCGAGGCTTCCTGCGCCGCGTTGCGCCAGGCATGGAGGAAGGAAACGATGATGCCTTGCGCTCCTCTTGCTTTCGCCGCGATGATCGCGCCTTCCACTGCGGCCATGTCCGCTACCTGGGATTCACTGCCATCCGCGCGCATACGGGCCGGAATGCCGAACACCATGTCGCGCGAGATCAGCGGGTCTGGCCGCGCGCAGAACAGCGAATACATATCCGGCATGCGAAGCCGCGCGAGTTCGACAACGTCCTCGAAGCCGGCATTGGTAAACAGCGCCAGCGGCGCGCCTTTGCGTTGGATGATGGTGTTGATGCCGACGGTTGTGCCATGCACGAAACGCGTCATACGGGTGGGATCAAAGCCCTCGCGTTCAGCCAGAAGAGCGAGACCCGTCATCAGCTCGGCGCCAGGGTCTTCCGGCGTGGTCAACACCTTCAGCGAGGCCACGCGCCCGGAGTTGGCTTCGAGCGCGCAGAAATCGATGAACGTCCCGCCTATGTCGACGCCAACTCTCCAGTCGGCCTCGCTTTGCGCCCTGTTCGCCGCGATGGCTCCGTCCATGATGCGTCCCTTCCTGTCTGGCAGGCGAAAGCTGGCACAGACGGATGTTCAAGGTCCAAGATGGATGACAGGTGAGGATATAAGCCCTGCTTATGCCCTTGTTTTATCGCTGCCTAGAACAGCGGCGCAGGCCGCGCGGATTTCGTCGCGCATCATCTCGTCAGCCCGCGAAATGGCCCGCGTACGCGAAGTCAGAAGCGCAATCGGAAATTCAGGCCCGCTCAAGAGCGGCCGAACGGCAAGCCCGGCAAACTGATGCCACGGCAGCAGTGCATCAACGAGTGCTATGCCCAGCCCGGCCTGGACCAGGCCGACCGCGGAAATGGAGACGTCGATCTCGAGCGACGGCGAAAGTACGAAGCCTTGCGCCCGGGCCGCATGTGCCAGTTCGTCGGCGGGTCGGGTGTTTCCGCGGTATGATATCAACTCTTGACCGGCGAGGTCGGCAAGCGTCAGTTCTCCTTTCCCGGCCAAGGCGTGTCCGATAGGCAGCAGGCATGCGAAGCCGATACTGCCAATCACCTGCGCGTCGATATCGGGAGGAAGACGATCGTCCAAGGCGATGCCCAGACTGGCGTCGCCGGCTCGCAGCATGTCGACGATCGCGGCGATGGGAGCCATGTGGGATCGCAGCAAGATTTTGGGATGCTGCGCCCTGAATCTGGTGAATGCGCGCGGCAATATCGTCATGGCCGGCGGCGGCGAGGCCGCCACTCGCACCAACCCCGTCTTTCCCAGGCGCAGGTCCGTGGTCTTTCGGCGCAAACCCTCCAGTGCCGCCGACAGCCGTTCGGCATCGACGAATATCTCGAGCGCCTCGGGGGTCGGGCGCAGCCGGCCTTTGACGCGCTCGAATAGCGTGAAACCGAGTTCATCCTCGGTGTGAAGCAGTATCTGGCTCAACGCAGGCTGCGAGATGTTCAGCATCCGCGCCGCAGCGGTCACCGTGCCGGCGCGCATGACGGCGATAAACACTTCGAGCTGCCGAGCCCGCATTGCCACTCCATAGGTAAAGCTTATGGGTCTTGCCTAAACCCATCTTTGACGCAATGCCGGAACATCCACAAGATGGATGCACCCTCGGATCAGCCTCTCGGCGCTAAGGAGCGACTATGGATGTGATCGTGCTGGGCGGCGGCTTGATGGGGACGGCTTCCGCCTACTTCCTCGGCCGGCGCGGCGCGCGCGTGACGCTGATCGAACGCAACCGGATCGGCACGGGGGCGACCATCGCCTCGTTTGGCAACATCCGGCGCACGGGCCGTCACTTGGCCCAGCTTCCGCTGGCTCACCGCTCGCTTCGGCTATGGGGCGAGGCCGAGAAAATGCTCGGACGGGACGTGGAATTCCGCGCCACCGGTCATATCCGACTGATCTTCGATGAGGGAAGTCTGGCGGACATGCGGACCTACGCCGAGGCGGCGCGGCTTTGGGGACTGGAACTTGATGAGCTGGGCCCACGTGAGATCCGTGTCCGGTTTCCCGGCCTCGGTCCCGAGGCGATCGCAGCGTCGTTCTCGCCGCATGACGGCAGCGGCAATCCGCGGCTGATCGCGCCGGCCTTTGCCGAGGCTGCCCGTAAGCTCGGCGCGGAAATCATTGAGGACGCGCAGATCGAGACGATAGGGCACGCCGGCTCCGGCTTCGTTGTCGCCACCTCGAAAGGTGCATTTGCCGCCGAATGCCTGCTCAACGCCGCCGGCGCTTGGGGCGCGCGCATCGCCGCCGGGTTCGGCGAAGAGGTTCCGCTCGATGCCCGCGGCCCGCAGATGGGGGTGACGGAGCCACTACCGCATCGCATCCTGCCAGTGGTCGGAATCTGGACGCGCGACAAGGATTATGGCGCCTATCTGCGTCAGGTCGAACGTGGCAACATCGTCTTCGGCGGCGCGGCCGAAAGAGTTTCAGTGGACCTCGACCCCGGTCATGCAACCGCCGACCCGATACGGCTTCCAGTGCAGTTGCGCGCCGTCGCTCGGTTGCTGCCGGCGATTGCGCGGGTCGCGGTCATCCGCACCTGGTCGGGCTGCGAGGGCTATGTGCGGGACATGTTGCCAGTCATGGGAAGCTCGGCGACAACGCCAGGCCTCTTCCACGCAATCGGATTCTGCGGGCACGGCTTCCAGCTCGGCCCAGGCGTGGGCGACGTCATGGCCGAACTTATCATGACCGACCGTTGCGAAACGCCCCTTGAAGATTTCAGGATCGATCGCTTCAGCCGCGCCGCTTGACGCCCTCGCGAGGCTGGCAATTCGGTGCTCAGGGGGCGCTGTCGGGTAGACGAACATGAGCGCGGTCCTGGTCTTCGACGTGTCGAAGTCACGGTCGCCGCAGAGTGATGGCCTTCAGAGCCTTAACGAAGCGCAAACAAGGTGAAACGCGATGAGCAAGAGCTTCAACCCTGATGACATTTCCCCACCCGCGGGGCACTACATCGGCGGCCGCTATGTGCACGCGAAGGGCGAAATCGACGTGACGCGCCCGTCCGATAGCAAGATTGCGGCAGCGTGCCCGATCGCGGATGCACGGCTGGTCGATGAAGCGGTGCAGGTGGCCAAGCGCGCGCTGAAGACTTCCAACTGGGGAGGCGTGCGTCCACGCGAGCGCACGAAAATCCTGCATCGCTGGGCCGATCTCATCGAAGCAGAAGCTGAGACGTTAGCCAGGCTTGAAGCGAGCTATTCGACACGGCCGATCGGGCAACTGGTGCAAGGCGATATTGCGGTAACGGCTGAGCAACTGAGATTTTTCGCGGAGTTCGCGGACAAGGAGGGCGGAGCCGTGGCGCCGACCGACGACGCCAGCTTCGGCATGATCATCACAGAGCCCTATGGTGTGGTCGGCGCCATCACCCCATGGAACTTTCCAATCAACATGGCTGGCTGGAAAATTGGCCCGGCGCTAGCGGCAGGCAACGCCGTCGTGCTGAAGCCGTCAGAGATGACGCCATTCTCGACGCTCTACATGGCTGAACTCGCCACCAGAGCCGGGCTTCCTGACGGATTGTTGAACATCGTTCTTGGCGATGGCGCGACGACCGGAAATGCCATCACCGGACATCCCGACATTGCCAAGGTCAGCTTCACAGGATCCACGGCCGCCGGGTCGGCAATCATGGCTAACATTGCCCGAACGGGTATCAAGCCGATGACCCTCGAACTTGGCGGAAAGAGCCCGCAGATCGTCTTTGCGGACGCAGACCAAAAAAAGGCGGCAGCCGCGATCGCCAGCAGCATTCTCGGAAACGCCGGCCAGGCCTGCGTCGCCGGTTCGCGCCTGATCGTCGAGCAGTCCAT
>JAFKFE010000414.1 GCA_017308345.1 Alphaproteobacteria bacterium
GTTCCGCGACGGCGAGATGGTCGGCGAGGGCCTGCTCAAGGACACCGGCCAGAACGAGATCGTGCGCATGATGGTCGGCCGCAACGTCGACCACATCTTCCCCCGGCGCGAGCCGAAGATCGGCGCGCCGGTGCTGTCCGTCACGGGTCTGTCGCATCCGACCGAGTTCGACGACATCGGCTTCGAATTGCGCAAGGGCGAGATCCTCGGCTTCTACGGCCTTGTCGGCGCCGGGCGCAGCGAGGTGATGCAGGCTATCGCCGGTATCACCCGCACCAGCCGAGGCGCGATATCGCTCGACGGCCAGACGATCGCGCCGAAATCGGCCGCGGATTCGATCGAGGCCGGCATCGTGTATGTGCCGGAAGAGCGCGGCAAGCAGGGCGTGGTGATCGGCATGCCGATCTTCCAGAACGTGTCGCTGCCTTCGCTCGCGCGCACCTCGAAATCCGGCGTGCTGAGGCTCGCGGAAGAGTTTTCGCTCGCCCGTTCCTACACCGAGCGGCTCGATCTGCGCGCTTCGTCGCTCAGCCAGGATGTCGGCACACTTTCCGGCGGCAACCAGCAGAAGGTGGTGATCGCCAAATGGCTGGCGACGACGCCGAAGGTGATCATCCTCGACGAGCCGACCAAGGGCATCGACATCGGCTCCAAGGCGGCCGTGCACGGCTTCATGGCCGAACTGGTCGCCCAAGGCCTCTCGGTGATCATGGTGTCGTCGGAGCTGCCGGAAGTCCTCGGCATGTCGGACCGCGTGGTGGTCATGCGCGAGGGCCGCATGGCAGCGACCTATGACAATGAGGGCCTCGACGCCGAGACGCTGGTGCGGACGGCGGCGGGGATCGCGGCATGAAGCACTTGCTCAAATACAGAGAGATCTGGCTGCTCGCCGGCATCGTGGTGCTGATCGGGCTGATCTCGACGCGCTTCCCCGGCTTTGCCGATCCCGCCAATCTGCGCCAGGTGTTCAACGACACATCGATCCTGATGATCCTGGCGCTCGGCCAGATGGTGATCATCCTGACGCGCTCGATCGACCTGTCGATGGCGTCCAACCTCTGCTTCACCGGCATGGTGGTGGCGATGCTCAACGCCGCGCACCCGGCGATCCCGATCCCGGCGCTGATCGTCATCGCGCTGCTGGTCGGGCTGGTGCTCGGCGCCATCAACGGGTTCCTGGTCTGGCGGCTGAACATTCCCTCGATCGTGGTGACGCTCGGCACGCTGACCATCTATCGTGGCGCCACCTTCGTCGTCTCCGGCGGCGCCTGGGTCAATGCCGACCAGATGAGCCCGGACTTCATCAACTTCCAGCGTACTGTCCTTCTTGGCCTGCCGGTGCTGTCCTGGATCGCGATTGCCGTGATCGCGCTGTTCTTCCTGGTGATGACCCGCACGGCGCTCGGGCGCTCGATCTACGCCATCGGCGTCAATCCGACCGCCTCGGTCTATGCCGGCATCGATGTCGGCCGCACCAAGTTCATCGTGTTCTGCATTTCCGGCATGGTCGGCGGACTCGCCGGCTATCTGTGGATCTCGCGCTATGTGATCGCCTCGGTCGAGGTCGCCAACGGCTATGAACTCAACATCATCGCCGCCTGCGTCATCGGTGGCATCTCGATCGCCGGCGGCATCGGCTCGGTCGGCGGCGCGGTGCTCGGCGCGCTGTTCCTCGGCATCATCTCCAACGCGCTGCCGGTCATCAACATCTCGCCCTTCTGGCAGATGGCGATCTCGGGCAGCGCCATCATCCTGGCCGTGGTGCTCAATGCGCGCGGCGAGCGCCGGCAGGGCCGCATCATCCTCAGAAAGGCGGAAGCGGCATGACCGACACCCCTGCCCCGCGCCACATCCCCGACCGGCTCGACAGGCCGCTTTCCTCGGCGATCTTCTCCTGGGAAACGCTGCTCGTCGTCATCGCGGTCCTCATCTTCGCGGTGAACAGCTTCGCCTCGCCCTATTTCCTCGATCCGTGGTCGCTGTCGGACCTGACCTTCAACTTCACGGAAAAAGGGCTGATCGCGCTTGCGATGGCGCTTTTGATCATCTCCGGCGAGATCGATCTTTCGGTCGCGGCGATCGTGGCTTTAGCCTCGACGATGATGGGCATGGCGGTGCAGGCCGGCGCCGGCACGCCGGTCCTGGTGGCGATCGGCATCGCCGTCGGGCTCGGCTGCGGCGCCTTCAACGGGCTGCTCGTCACCCGGCTCGGCCTGCCGTCCATCGTCGTCACCATCGGCACGATGAGCCTGTTCCGCGGCATCGCCTTCATCATCCTCGGCGACCAGGCCTACAAGGGTTATCCGGAAAGTTTTGCTTTCTTCGGCCAGGGCTATGTCTGGTGGGTGTTCTCGTTCGAACTGGCGTTGTTCCTCGTCGCGGCGCTGATCTACTGGTTCGTGCTGCACCGCACGAGCTTCGGCCGGCGCGTCTTCGCCATCGGCAACAATCCAGTCGCCTGCCAGTTCTCCGGCGTGCGCGTCGACCGTATCAAGTTCACCCTGTTTTGCCTCACCGGGCTGATGTCGGGCATCGCCTCGGTGCTGATCACCTCGCGGCTCGGCTCGACGCGGCCGTCGATCGCGCAGGGCTATGAGTTGGAAGCGATCACCATGGTGGTGCTGGGGGGTGTGTCGATCCTGGGCGGCGCCGGCAGCATCCTTGGCGTCGTGCTCGCCGCCTTCATCATGGGACTGGTGACCTTCGGCCTCGGCCTGCTCAACGTGCCGGGCATCGTCATGTCGATCTTCATCGGCCTGTTGCTGATCATCGTCATCGCCCTGCCGATCGTCTGGCGGCGGCTGCGCGTGGGACGCTTCGCCTGATGGAGAAATACGCCTTCAAGATGAAGCTCAATCCCGGCATGAAGGCCGAGTACAAGCGCCGTCACGACGGGATCTGGCCCGAGCTGGTTGCTCTGCTGAGAGAGGCCGGCGTCTCCGATTATTCGATCCATCTCGACGAGGAGACTGGCACCCTGTTCGGCGTGCTCTGGCGCCGCGACGACCACGGCATGGCCGATCTGCCGAAACACCCGGTGATGCAGCGCTGGTGGGCGCATATGGCTGACGTCATGGAGACCAAGCCCGACAACGAGCCGGTGGCGGTGCCGCTGGAAACCGTGTTCCATATGGCATGATCGTCGCCGTCATCGATATCGGCAAGACCAATGCCAAGGTGGCGCTGGTCGATCTTGCGACGCTGAGCGAGATCGCGCTGCGCCGTATCGCCAACGCGCCGGCGCGGCAGGCGCCCTACCCGCATCACGACGTCGAGGCGTTGTGGACGTTCATCCTGGACAGCCTCGCCGATCTCAACCGCGAACGCCGCATCGACGCCATCTCGATCACCACGCATGGCGCGACCGGCGCGCTGGTCGATCGCTTGGGCGAACTGGTGCTGCCGGTGCTCGATTATGAATTCGACGGCCCCGACCTGCTTGCGGCCGACTATGACGCCGTGCGTCCGCCCTTTTCCGAGACCGGCACGCCGCGGCTGCCGATCGGCCTCAATCTCGGCGCGCAGGTCTTCTGGCTGCAGAAGCGCTTTCCGGCGGACTTCGCCAAGGCCGCCACGATGCTGATGTATCCGCAATACTGGGCGCTGCGGCTGACCGGCGTGGCCGCCAACGAGGTGACGTCGCTCGGCTGCCATACCGATCTGTGGAATCCCTGGACGTCCGACTACTCCTCGCTGGCCGACAGGATGGGCTGGCGCGGCCTGATGGCGCCGGTGCGGCCGGCCAGGGATCGGCTCGGACCGATCCTGCCGGCGATCGCGCAACGGACGGGGCTGGATCCGCACACCCCGGTGTTCTGCGGCCTGCACGATTCCAACGCCTCGCTGCTGCCGCATCTGCTGTCCGATCGACCGCCCTTCTGCGTCGTTTCGACCGGCACATGGGTGGTGTCGATGGCCGTCGGCGGCAGGAAGGTGCAACTCGACCCGGCGCGCGACACGCTGGTCAATGTCAATGCGATCGGCGATCCGGTGCCGTCGGCACGGTTTATGGGCGGACGCGAGTTTTCGCTGCTGACCGAGGGCCAGCCACAGGAATGGAGCGAAGACGATCTTGCCGCAGTGCTGACGCGGCATGTCTTGCTGCTGCCTTCCACCCAGCAGGGGTCCGGGCCATTCCCGAACCGCGCGTCCGAGTGGCGCAACGCCGACGCCTTAAACCCCGGCCAGCGCTTCGTCGCCATCTCGTTCTATCTCGCGCTGATGACCGCGACCTGCCTGGAGTTGATCGGCGGCGACGGGTCGACGACCGTCGAGGGACCCTTCGCGCGGAACCCGCTCTTCATCCGCATGCTGGCGGCGGCTGCGGGAAGGCCTGTCGTCGCGTCGGAGACGTCCACCGGAACCAGCATCGGCGCTGCGCTGCTGGCGTCGGATGGCGCGCCCGCGATGAGCAAGGGCGAACGGACGGAACCACCAGCCGAGCCCGCCTGGGGTGAATACACGTTGGCCTGGCAGCAGGCCGCGAAACTTTAAGCCGGTCGCGTCAGCGCGCTGTCCCGTACAGCAATCCCTGCGGATCGATCTCCGGCTTGCGGCCGCCTACAAGGTCGGTCAGGAATTTTCCCGAACCGCAGGCCATGGTCCAGCCGAGATGGCCGTGGCCGGTGTCGAGATAGAGATTGCGGTATTTCGCCCGGCCGAAGACCGGCACCGAGCTCGGCATCATCGGCCGCAGGCCCGCCCACAGCACAGCCTTCTTCTCGTCGAAGGCGCCAGGGAAAAGGTCCTTGCCGGTTTCCAGGATGGTCCTGAAATCGCCGGGCTTGAAGCTGCGGTCGAAGCCGGTGAACTCCGCGGTCGAGGACATGCGCAGGCGATTGCCTAGCCTCGAATAGCCGATGAGCCGGTCTTCGTCGGCGCCACCCATGGTCGGCCCCCTGCTCTCATCCTCCAAGGGAATCGTCGCCGTATAGCCCTTAACCGGATAGACCGGCAGGTCGATGCCGTAGCGGCGGCCGAGCAGACCGCTTTCAGGCCCCAGCGATATGACGACGGCATCGCCCGCGATCGGGCCAGCCGTGGTCATGACGGCGCGCACCCGATCGCCTTCGATGTCGAGACCCTGGATCGTCGTGCCGAACAGGAATTTGACGCCGAGCTTCTCGGCCGCATAGGCGGCGAGCCTGTCGACGAATTGCTTGGAATCGCCGGTCTGGTCGATCGGCGAATAGATGCCGCCGGCGATCTTCTCCTTGACGCCGGCAAGGCCCGGCTCCAGCTCGACCAGACGCTCGCGGCCGACGACCTCGATCGGCAGGCCGTGCTCGCCGAGATAGTGATAATTGTCGGTGCCGGTGTCGAGGCTCTTCTGCGAGCGGAAGAAGTAGAGGATACCCTTCTTGCGCTCGTCGTAATGGATGCCGGTCTCCTCCGACAGTTGATTGATGCAGTCGCGCGAATAGAGCGCGAGCCTGAGCTTGACCTGCGTGTTGGCGCGCAGCCGCGTCACGGTGCATTCGCGCAGGAAACGCAGGCTCCAGGCATAGAAATACGGATCGAGCCGCAGCCTGACCTTGATGCCGAGGTCGTGGTTCCAGAGCGCGCGCAGGAAGGTTTTCAGCGCGGCGGGCGAAGCCCATGCGGTGGCGTCCCCGGGCGACACCAGGCCGGCATTCGACTGGCTGGTGCCGCGCGCCGACGCCTCATGGCGCTCGATCACCGTCACCTCGTGACCGTCCTTTGCCAGATAATAGGCGGCCGCCGTGCCAACCGCGCCGGCGCCGAGAACCAGGACTTTCATGCCATCCCCTCAGGCTCGAACAGGGCGCCGCGCTTGGACCACGCCCTCAGCCCATAGCGCGTCTCGGCGTGCCGGACGAGCCCTTGGCCCAACAGCTCAGTTTCACTTCGCAATGCCGGACGGAAGGCTACCGCTCAGTCGCCGAGCCCAACCGCCACGCACTTCTCCTGGAATTGCTCAGTTTCGAACCGAGTTCTTTGTCGTCAGTATACGCTCCCACGCCAGAGCGTCGTTCACGATCAGGTCGAGATCGTCGCGTTGCGGCGTCCAGCCGAGTTCCTGGCGCGCAAGCTCGGAATTGGCGACCACGGCGGCGGCATCGCCCGGCCGGCGGTCGCCCATGCGCACGTCGAAATCATGGCCGAAGGCGCGGCGCACGCTGTCGATCACCTCGAGCACGGAATAGCCGTGGCTGTAGCCGCAATTGGCGACGAGGCTCGCGCCGCCGGCGCGCAGCCGTTGAAGCGCCAGCCGGTGCGCTGCCGCGAGATCGCTGACATGGATATAGTCGCGCATGCAGGTGCCATCCGGCGTCGGATAGTCGGTGCCGAACACCTGCATGAAGGGGCGCTTGCCGAGCGCGGTCTCGCAGGCGACCTTGATCAGATGCGTGGCGCCAGGCGTAGACTGGCCGGTCCGGCCCTTGGGATCGGCGCCGGCGACGTTGAAATAGCGTAGCGCCGTGTAGCGGATGTCGTGCGCGATGGCCGCGTCGCGCAGCATCCATTCGCTCATAAGTTTGGAGAGGCCGTAGGGCGATTCCGGCGCAAGGCGGGCATCCTCGCGCACCGGCTCCAGCCCGGCGCCGCCATAGACGGCGGCGGTGGAAGAGAAGATGAAATGCGGCACGCCCTCGCGCAC
>JAFKFE010000415.1 GCA_017308345.1 Alphaproteobacteria bacterium
GGCGCAGATGGTGATGCCGACCAGGGTCGGGATCAGGAGGGCGATTTTGTTGAGAAGATATCGGAGCATCGTCGAATTGAATGGGGCGGCGCTGAAAGTTGCGCCGCCCCGTTCGCAATATTACTCGGCCTTGTCAACGCCATCGAAGCGGTGAATGCCGAGAGGATCCATCTTGTAGCCGGTGACATTGTTGCGAACCACCGAATAGACCTGGCTGTGAGCCAGGAGGAAAGCAGGCGCCTGCTTGGCGAAGATCACCTGGGCCTGTTCATAGAGCTTGGCGCGCTCGGCCTGGTCGCTGGTCTTCTTGGCCTTCTGGATCAGGTCCTCGAAGTCCTTGTCGCACCAGCTGGAATAGTTCGAGACGCCGATGGCGGAGCAGGCGAAGAGGGTGGCGAAGAAGTTGTCCGGATCGCCATTGTCGCCGGTCCAGCCGATCTGGAAGGCGCCGGGCCGGTCCTTCTTCTTGCCTTCCTCGCGATACTTCGTCCACTCGTAGTTGACGATGGTCGCCTTGACGCCGACCTTGGCCCAGTCCGCCTGGATCAGCTCGGCGGCGCGCTGGAAGTTCGGGTTGTACGGGCGGACGCGGTCGGAAGCCCAGAGCTGGATTTCCTTCAAGCCGGCAGCCTCGAGCACCTTCTTGGCCTCATCCGGATTGTAGGCGTCGGTCTTCACGTCCTTGTTCCACGACCACATGGTCGGCGGGATCAGGTTTTCGGCGGGCGTCGCGCCGGCGTCCTGGAACAGCGACTTGATCAGCGCTTCCCGGTCGATCGCCTGGTTGAGCGCATGACGCACTTCCGGCTTGTCGAGCGGCGGGATAGTCGTGTTGTAGCTCATATAGCCGATGTTGAGGCCGGCCTGATCCATCAGGGTCACGTCCTTGTTGGCCTTGATGGTGGCGATGTCGGCCGGGTTCGGATAGGGCGCGATATCGCACTCGCCGGCAAGCACCTTCTGGATGCGGGCGGTCGCGTCAGGCGTGATGGCGAAGACCAGATCGTCGATCTTTTCCTTGCCCTTGAAGTAATCGGGATTGGCTGCGTAACGGATGACCGAATCCAGCTGGTAGTCGACGAACTGGAACGGGCCGGTGCCGATCGGCTTGGTCGAGAAGTCGGCCATCTTGCCTTCCTTCTCGAGCTGGTCGGCATATTCCTTCGAGACGATCGAGGCGAAATCCATGCCCAGATTGGCAAGCATCGGCGCGTTCGGCTCGGTCAGCGTCAGCTTGACGGTGAGGTCGTCGACCTTCTCCCACTTGGCGACATATTTCGGCATGTCCATGCCGGTGTAATAGTCCCAGGTCAGGTTCGGCAGATACTTGTCGCCGTTCCATGGGTTCTGCTTGTCGAACTGGCGATCGAAGGAGAAGACTACATCATCGGCGTTCAGGTCGCGCGTCGGCTTGAAATAGTCGGTCGTCTGGAACTTCACGCCCGGATGCAGGTGGAAAGTATAGACCAGGCCGTCGTCGGAAATTTCCCATTTGTCGGCGAGGCCGGGCTCGATCTCGGTGCCGCCATGCTTGAATTCGACCAGTCGCGAATAGACGGTGCGCGAAGACGCGTCGAAGTCGTTACCGCCGGTCGTCGTACCCGGATCGAAATTGGCCGGCGATGCTTCCGAGCAATAGACGAGCGTCTTGGCATTGGCCATGCCGCCGAGGACGCTTGCAGCCAGCAACGCGGCTGCAAAAGTCATTGTCTTTTTCATTGAGCACTCCCTGATGTTCTCTCAAGCCCCTCTATCAGGCTCGCGAAGCGCGCATATAAGCACCGTTTCTTCGCCTTTGGAACACCTCGCGTACGTACCCCACGGGAAGCAGGAAAAGAATCCGGATTGTGCTCCACGGGCAGAAGAAATAGGTAATTTTTTCTCCTCACAACATTATTAACGACTGCATTTTTTTATTGATCGGCCGCCTTTGGAAACGAACCGGGATGACCTAGCACGAGCGGTCCGCCCGCCGCCCAGGCACAACGCCAGAGCCGTCGAAGCTCGAGATTTTCGACGGCAAATCTTTCCTCGTGCTGCCGCTGGGGCAAGGCTTGCACGGCCGCCGATAGAGGCAATACATAGATGATGAGCGGGATTTCCCGGAAATCCGCGACCGGCGTGGAGGACGCTTCGTCTGGGAGCGGGCGCCCAGATCGAAGGCGACAGGGAGAGACAGGTGGCAAAAGCAGCAAGGACGTCAGCAAAGGCCAAGGCCGCCGCCGAAGGCGATACGCCCGAGGCTGCCGGAGCTGCCGCCCCGCCAAAGGCGAAGACGGCCGCAAAGACAGCGCCCGCCAAACCGGCGTCAAGGGCGACCGCCGCCAAACCCGCACCGACAAAGGCCAAGGCGGCAGCCGCGAAGGCGGACAAGCCAGTAACCGGGCCAGTAGCCGGGCCAGCAACCGGAAAGGCAGCGGCCGAGAAGCCGGCAGCCGCCAAGCCCGCCTCGAAGGGCCTGCCGAAGGCGATCACGGAGCTCACCGCCGGCCTGCCGGAAAAGCCTTGGCTGAAAAGCTATCCGAAGAACATGCCGGCGGAGATCGGCGCCCTGCCCTACAAGTCCATTGGCGAGTTCCTTGTCGGCGCCTGCAAGCAATTCGGCGGACAGCCGGCCTTCGTGTGCATGGGCAAGTCGGTCACCTACGCCGAGCTCGAGCGGCTGTCGGCGGCGTTCGGCGCCTACCTGCAGGCAAGAGGGCTGGAGAAGGGCGCGCGCGTGGCGCTGATGATGCCGAACGTGCTGCAATATCCGGTGGCGATGATGGCCGTGCTTCGCGCCGGCTACACCGTGGTGAACGTCAACCCGCTCTATACGCCGCGCGAACTGGAACACCAGCTGAATGATTCAGGCGCGCAGGCGATCGTCATCCTCGAGAACTTCGCCGGCACGCTGCAGGCGGTGATCGCCAGGACGCAGGTGAAGCATGTGATCGTCGCGGCCATGGGCGACATGCTGGGCGGCCTCAAGGGCGCCATCGTCAACCTCGTCGTGCGACGGGTGAAGAAGATGGTTCCGGCGTGGTCGCTGCCCGGCCACGTCAAATTCAATGCCGTGCTCAAGACCGGCGCGACCATCGCCTTCAAGCCGCCCGTGGTCTCCGGCGACGACATCGCCTTCCTGCAATATACGGGCGGCACCACCGGCGTCTCGAAGGGCGCCGTGCTGCTGCATCGCAACGTGCTTTCGAACGTTGCGCAGAATTCGCTGTGGGTGGAGGACGCCTATACGGTGAAGCCCAAGCCGGCGCATCTCAACTTCATCTGCGCGCTGCCGCTCTATCATATCTTCGCCCTGACGGTGAACGCGCTGATGGGCATGCAGCAGGGCGCGCAGAACGTGCTGATCCCCAACCCGCGCGACATTCCGGGCTTCGTCAAGGAACTGGCGAAATACCCGATGCACATCTTCCCTGGCCTCAACACGCTGTTCAACGCGCTGCTCAACAATGAGGACTTCCGCAAGCTGGACTTCAAGCCGCTGATCCTGACGCTGGGCGGCGGCATGGCGGTGCAGAAGGGCGTCGCCGAACGCTGGAAGGCGCTGACCGGCTGCCCTGTGAGCGAAGGTTACGGGCTCTCCGAAACCTCGCCGGTGGCGACCGCCAACAAGTTCAGCTCCAGCGAATTCACCGGCACGATCGGCCTGCCGCTGCCGTCAACGGAAATCGCCATCCGCGACGATGACGGCAACGACGTGCCGCTCGGCGAGGTGGGCGAGATCTGCATCCGCGGCCCGCAAGTGATGGCCGGCTACTGGAACCGGCCCGACGAGACCGCCAAGGTGATGACCAAGGACGGCTTCTTCAAATCCGGCGACATGGGGTTCATGGACGAACGCGGCTACACCAAGATCGTCGACCGCAAGAAGGACATGATCCTGGTCTCCGGCTTCAACGTCTATCCCAATGAATTGGAAGAAGTGGTGGCGCATCACCCCGGTGTGCTGGAAGCGGCGGCGATCGGCGTGCCCGACGAGCATTCGGGCGAAGTGCCCAAACTGTTCGTGGTCAAGAAGGATCCGGCGCTCACCGTCGAGGCGCTGATGGCATACTGCCGCGAGAACCTGACCGGCTACAAGCGGCCGAAATACATCGAGTTCCGCACCGAACTGCCGAAGACGCCGGTCGGCAAGATCCTGCGGCGCGCGCTGCGGGACCAGGCTTGAGCGATCCCACGGCCGACTTGAGGCGGGAGGGGGCGAACGCGCTCGATCCGGCGGAATTCATCAAGGCGAACATGCGGCTGGGGCCGGTGCCCTCGCTGCCGGAGATCCGGCTCTATCTGGCGCATCCCGGCAGCGGCCTGAGGCGGCTGCTCGAACCGGACGGCGATGACGAAGACGGGGCGGAACCACTGCCGCCCTACTGGGCCTATGCCTGGGCGGGCGGCGCGGCGCTGGCGCGCCATGTCCTCGACAGGCCGTCGATCATTGCCGGCAAGCGGGTGCTCGACCTCGGCGCCGGTTCGGGACTGGTCGGCATCGCCGCGGCAAAAGCCGGGGCGCGCGAGGTGATCGCGGCGGAAATCGACAGCAACGGCGCCGTGGCGCTCGGCCTCAACGCCGAAGCCAATGGGGTCGCCATACCGATACGCAATGAGGATGTCACCGATGGTCCGCCGCCGGCGGTCGATCTGGTGCTCGCCGGCGACGTCTTCTACGCGCAGGACGTAGGGCAGCGGATGATGCCGTTCCTCGACCGCTGCCTGGCCGCCGGCATCGACGTTCTGGTCGGCGACCCGGGCCGCGCCTGGCTGCCCAGGTCACGGCTTTGCCTGCTCGGCGAGTACGAGGTGCCGGATGTCGGCGGCAACGGCGGCGGCGAGCCAAGGCCCAGCGCCGTCTTCGCGTTCATTCGTGAAAAGGCCGGCTAGCCGGCAATTCCGGGAAAGACCGTATGATCGCCGGCCCTCGCCGCCGAAATCCGGAGCATGGCGACGAAAAGCGTGAGGCCGTCCTTGGGACGCATCATGCTCGACAAACCTGATCTGGATCTGAGGTCGGTTCGAGCTGAAATCATCCCGCTGCGGGGTGCGGAGCGAGCGTTGGGGAAGGGGCGGGATCGCATGCGGATCAACGCGGTGAAAAATCCGCACGAGCCTTCAGCACGTCGGCAGGCGTTCAACATCGCATCGGGGTGGCGCCCGTCCGTCTCGGCAGCTACACTTTATGGTGGTGGGCCGACCGCCCAGCTCGCATAAAGGGCTTCCAGTCGGCGATGCAAGGAATGCCTGGGTACCAATGCAGCAGTTGATCGATCGCATCTATGAAGCCGCGTTCATTCCGGAACTTTGGCCTTCGGTGATCGAGGGGATCGGCCAGATTTCCCGCGCGAAAAGCGGGTCCCTGCTGATCATGGACGGGGCATCCGAACCGCGCTGGAAGGCAACCGACCTGATCGAGGAGGCCCTCGGATCGTTCATAGAAACCGGCACCTGGCGGACCTGCGCAATGGCCGCCACCGCGCCCCGCCTTCTGCGGCAGGGCTTCGTGCTTGACGCTGAAGTGCTCGAGCCAGACGTGCTCGCCCTGGACCCGGCGCACCGGATGCAGAGGGCGCTCGGCCTCGGCTCGCAGCTTGCCTGCGTGATCGAAATGCCCACCGCCGAGTTCGTCGTTTGGACGCTCGAACATGAGCTTCACGCCGGAGCGCCGGGCTCGGAGACGGTGGAAAGGTTGAACGAGCTGATCGGCCATCTGAGCCGCGCCGGACTGATGGCGGCACGGCTTGGCCTGGAAAAGGCCAGGGCGACCGTTTTCGCCTTGCAATCCCTCGGCCTTCCGGCCGCTGTGCTGTCGGGCTCC
>JAFKFE010000416.1 GCA_017308345.1 Alphaproteobacteria bacterium
GATCTCCGGCCCGAGCGGGACATCGAGCGTGGCGCGGACTTCGTCGACCTCGATGCGGGCTTCCTTGTCCTCGCCCTTGCGGGGAGACAAGGGGCGCAACATCTGCCGCGCCTTGTCGATGGCCATATATTCGAGCTGGCCGCCGCCGATCGTGCCGAAAATCGACGATGCCGAGACAAGCATGAAGGCACCGGCCTCGCGCGGCGTCGACCCCTTGGTCGCCGCCACTTCGACCAGCGCGGCCCGGCCGGCTTGGCCAAGGAACTCTTTCAGGTTTTGCACATTCGAGTTCATCGCCTGCATTCTGCCTGTTTGGCGCATGATCCTTTCCGAAATCGATACCGATTTCGGGGTCATGCGCTGCCGAAATATAGAGTTCTTCGGCCCGAATTGCACGTCTTAAGCCGGCTTCGCGGCTTCCCGCTTCAGCCTTTCGATCGCCATCAGCACCCGTTCCGGCGTCGCCGGCGCGTCGAGGCGCGGACAGATCCTGTGATCCGCGACGCTGGCGACCGCGTCCGATAGCGCATGCAGCACCGACATGCCGAGCGGGAAGGGCGGCTCGCCGACGGCCTTGGAGCGATGCACGGTCGGCTCGTTCGCCTCCGACCAGTCGGCCAGCGTGACGTTGAAGATCTTCGGGCGATCGGAGGCGAGCGGGATCTTGTAGGTCGACGGCGCATGGGTACGCAGGCGGCCCTTGTCGTCCCACCACAGTTCCTCGGTGGTCAGCCAGCCCATGCCCTGGATGAAGCCGCCCTCGACCTGACCAAGGTCGATGGCGCGGTTCAGCGAGCGGCCGGTCTCGTGCAGGATGTCGGTGCGCTCTACCACATATTCGCCGGTGAGCGTATCGACCGAGACTTCGGAACAGGAAGCGCCGTAGGCGAAGTAATAGAAGGGGCGACCCTCGCCCTTGTCGCGGTTCCAGTGGATCTTCGGCGTCTTGTAGAAACCCGCGGCCGAAAGCTGGATGCGGGCCATATAGGCCTGCTTGACGAGATCGCCGAAGGGTACTTCCTGGTTGCCGATGCGAACCCGGTTGGGCAGGAACAGCACCTGATCGCGCGGCACCTGGTATCTTTCCGCGACAAAGTTGGCCAGCCGATCCTTGATCTGGCGGGCGGCGTTCTGCGCCGCCATGCCGTTGAGATCAGAACCGGACGAGGCGGCCGTCGCCGACGTATTGGGCACCTTGCCCGTGGTGGTGGCGGTGATCTTGACCTGGTCGAGATCGATCTGGAATTCTTCCGCCACGACCTGCGCCACCTTGAGATAGAGGCCCTGCCCCATCTCGGTGCCGCCATGGTTCAGGTGAACCGACCCGTCGGTGTAGACATGCACCAGCGCGCCGGCCTGGTTGTAATGCGTGGCGGTGAAGGAAATGCCGAACTTAACCGGCGTCAGCGCCAGCCCGCGCTTGATGAAGCGGCTGTTGGCGTTGAAAGCGCTGATTTCGCGCCGCCGCCGCGCATAGTTCGAGCTCGCCTCCAGCTCGGCGATGATGCGCTGGATGACATTGTCCTCGACCGTCTGGTGATAAGGCGTGATGTTGCGGTCGCCCGCCTTGTCACCACTTGCGCCATAGAAGTTCTTCTTGCGGATCTCGAGCGGATCCTTGCCGAGTGCAAAGGCCACCTCGTCGATGACGCGCTCGGCCCCGACCATGCCTTGCGGGCCGCCGAAACCGCGGAAGGCCGTGTTGGAGACGGTGTTGGTGTAGAGCGGCGCCGAATGGGCGTGCACCGCCGGCCAGAAATAGGTGTTGTCGCAGTGGAACAGCGCGCGGTCGGTGACCGGGCCGGAAAGGTCCGAGGAGAAACCGCAGCGCGCCGCGAACATGAAGTCGACGCCGAGGATGTTGCCGTCGTCGTCGAAACCGACCTCGTAGTCGATGAGGAAGTCGTGGCGCTTGCCGGTGGCGGTCATGTCGTCATCGCGGTCGGGCCGGATCTTGACGGCACGGCGGTGGCGCTTGGCGGCAATTGCTGCAAGTGCTGCGAACTGGTTGCCCTGCGTTTCCTTGCCGCCGAAGCCGCCGCCCATGCGGCGGATTTCCACCGTGACGGCGTTGCTCGGGACACCCAGCGCATGGCTCACCATATGCTGGACTTCGCTCGGGTGCTGGGTCGAGGAATAGATGGTGACGTCTTGGTCCTCGCCGGGGACGGCCATGGCGATATGGCCTTCCAGATAGAAGTGCTCCTGGCCGCCGAGGCGCATCTTGCCCTTGTGGCTGCGGGGGGCTGCCTTGATCGCCGCCGCGGCATCGCCGCGCTTCAGCGTCAGCGGCGGCGTGACCAGTCTGTCCTTGCGCGGGTCCAGCGCGCCGATGTCGGTGACGAAGGGCAGCTGCTCGTACTCGACCCTGGCCAGCCTGGTCGCGCGGCGGGCCTGTTCGCGCGTCTCGGCGATGACGCAGAAGATCGGCTGGCCGTAGAATTCGACCTTGCCGTCGGCGAGCACAGGCTCGTCGTGACGGCCGGTGGGCGAGATGTCGTTCTCGCCCGGCACGTCCTTAGCCGTCAGCACATCGACGACGCCAGGGGCGGCGCGCACCGCGGACAGGTCCATCTTCGTGATCGTGGCATGCGTCGCGGCGGACAGGCCGAGGCAGCCATGCAGCGTGCCGGCCGGCTCCGGCATGTCGTCGATATAGATCGCCGCGCCGCTGACATGCTTGTGCGCGGAATCATGACGCTGGTCGCTGGCGACACCGCCCGAGATCTTCTGGGCCTTGAGGTTGGGGACGTGCTTGGTCATCAGGCCGCCTCATTGCGTGAGACCTGGAGCGGCGCCTTGGTTCCGGTCGTCTCGACATAAAAGCGCAGCAAAAGGTTCCTGGCCGCCAGCGCCCTATATTCGGCGGTCGCCCGCATGTCGGTCAGCGGCGTGAAATCCCCGGCGTATTCGGCCATCGCCGCCTCCACGGTCGCTTCGTTCCAGACCTTGCCGATCAACGCCTTTTCCACCGCCGTGGCGCGCTTCGGCGTCGCCGCCATGCCGCCATAGGCGATGCGGATGTCGGCCACCGTGCCATCCTTGGCCAAGGTCAGGTAGAATGCCCCCAGCGTCGCCGTGATGTCCTCGTCCCGGCGCTTGGTGACCTTGTAGACGGCAAACTTTGCTCCTTTCGCCGGCACGGGCACATGGACGGCTTCGACGAACTCGCCGGGCTGACGGTCCTGCTTGCCATAGGCAATGAAGAAGGTTTCGAGCGGGATCGTGCGGCGAGCATTCCCCTTGCGCAACGTCAGCTTGGCGCCGAGCGCAATCAGCGGCGGCGGCGTGTCGCCGATCGGCGAGCCGTTGGCGACGTTGCCGCCGATCGTGCCCATGTTGCGCACCTGCTCGCCGCCGATGCGATCGACCAGCGGACCCAGGGCCGGGATGCGCTTCGACAGCGTCTCGAAAGCCTCGGTGTAGGTGACGCCGGCGCCGATGGTGATGACTCCGTCGGCCTCCGAAATGGAACGCAAGCCTTCGAGACCGCCGATGAAGATCACCGGCGAGATGTCGCGCATGTGCTTGGTGACCCACAGGCCGACATCGGTCGAGCCGGCGACGATGGTGGCGCCCGGCTCCTTTTCGAGCACGGCGGCGAAATCATCGACATCGGCCGGCACGACCAGCCGCTGCTTGCCCGACCCGATCTCGACCCTGACGCCGTCATGCAATGTCTTCAGCCGCGCGGTGATGTCCTTGCGCTCCGCCGCCAGCGGGTCCTTCGCCGCCTTGCCGTAGCTCGAAATGGCGCGCGCGGCGCGCATGATCGCCTCGTAGCCGGTGCAGCGGCAGAGATTGCCCTGCAGAGCCTTCTCGATCGCGGCGTTCGACGGATCGGGCGTCTTCATCCACAGCCCGTAGAGCGACATGACGAAGCCCGGCGTACAGAAACCGCATTGCGAGCCGTGGAAATCGACCATCGCCTGCTGCACCGGATGCAGTTTTTCGCCGGTGCCGCGCAAATGCTCGACGGTGACCACATGGGTGCCGTCGAGCGAGCCCATGAAGCGGATGCAGGCATTGACGCCTTCGTAGACGAGACCTTCCGAGGAGAGCTTGCCGACCAGCACCGTGCAGGCGCCGCAATCGCCCTCAGCGCAGCCTTCCTTGGTGCCGCGCAGCGAACGGTCGAGCCGCAGCCAGTCGAGCAGCGTCGCATCGGGCGCGACGTCCCTCAGGGCCACGTCGCCGCCGTTGAGGATGAAGCGTATCTCGTTGCGGGTCCCTGCCATGTCTCAACTTCCCCGGTAGGTCGAGTAGCCATAAGGCGAAATCAGGAGCGGCACATGGTAGTGCAGCGCTTCCGCCATGCCGAAGCGGATCGGCACGATGTCGAGGAAAGCGGGCTGCGGCAGGTTGACGCCCTGGCCGCGCAGATAGTCGCCGGCGGCGAAGACCAGCTCATACTCGCCGGTGCGGAAATCGGCGCCGGCAAGCAGCGGCGCGTCACAGCGGCCGTCCGCGTTGGTGGCGACGGTCTTGAGATGCATGCGGTTCTGGCCGTCGATGCGGAAAAGCCCGATCGACAGGCCCTTTGCCGGCCGGCCGGTCGCGGTGTCGAGCACGTGGGTCGTCAGGCGTCCGCCATCGGCTTTCGACGTTTCTGCCACTGGCCGCCTCTCCTTTTCAGTACGACCGATCGGCCGGTACGTTTCCAACGTCTTCAGGTCAATTGTGCGCCAATTAAAGGCGATGCATAAGCCCGGGTCGAGCGGAGCCGGGCAAAAAGCACTTTCAAAAATTTTCGGGGGAATGCATGCGCACCCCTTTCGATATCTTCATCCCAACCATCGGGCCAACCATCGGGCGGGAGTGGCAATGCGTTACGACAGGGACATGCGCGGTTACGGGGCAAATCCGCCGGACCCGAAATGGCCCGGCGGCGCGCTTGTCGCCGTGCAGTTCGTCGTCAACTACGAGGAAGGCGGCGAGAACTGCGTGCTGCATGGCGACAAGGCTTCAGAGGCCTTCCTTTCCGAGATCGTCGGGGCGGCTCCCTGGGTCGGCCAGCGCCATTGGAACATGGAATCGATCTACGAGTACGGGGCGCGGGCCGGTTTCTGGCGGCTCTACCGGCTGTTCACCGAAGCGCAGGTGCCGGTGACCTGCTACGGCGTCGCCACCGCGCTCGCACGCTCGCCCGACCAGGTCACCGCCATGCAGGAGGCCGGCTGGGAGATCGCCTCGCACGGCTTGAAATGGATCGACTATCGCGACCATGCGGCCGAGGACGAGAAGCGCGACCTCGATGAGGCTATCCGGCTGCATTACGAAGTGACCGGCGCGCGGCCGACCGGCTGGTACACCGGCCGCACCTCGGTGAACACGGTGCGGCTCGCCGCCGAGGAAGGCGGCTTCGACTATGTCTCCGACACCTATGACGACGAGCTGCCCTACTGGTTCGACCGCGACGGGCTGGAGAAGCCGCAGCTCATCATCCCCTACACGCTCGACGCCAACGACATGCGTTTCGCGACGCCGCAGGGCTTCAACTCGGGCGACCAGTTCTTCGCCTATCTGAGGGATAGTTTCGACACGCTCTACGCCGAGGGCAAGGCGGGCCGGCCGCGGATGATGAACATCGGCCTGCATTGCCGGCTGGTCGGCCGTCCCGGACGGGTCGCCGCATTGAAGCGCTTCGTCGATTATGTGAAATCGCATGACAAGGTCTGGCTGACGCGGCGCATCGACATCGCCAAACATTGGCGCGAAACGCATCCCTATCAGGCGCCGGCGCTGCGCCCGTCGCGGATGGAGTTCGAGGAATTCGTGCATGCGTTCGG
>JAFKFE010000417.1 GCA_017308345.1 Alphaproteobacteria bacterium
CGCACCTTGCCGTGATAGTGATTGGGAAGTTCGGGAATGAAGGCGTCGGACAGGATGCGCATGGGGCGTGTTGCTCTCGCGGGCTGCTGATGGGGCCACATAAGCCGTTGGCCCCGCGCACATCAAGCCAGGCAGCGAGGCCCTCCAAGGGAAGGCCAAGCTTTTCCGATCAATTGCCGCACTTGCGCCGGTCGTCAGCTCCTCGGCTTGAGGTTCTCCGGGTCATAGAGCGGCTTGTAGCCGACGCCGGCGACTTCGACCGGGTAGGTCTCGCCGAAATACTCCACCTGCAACTTGCGGCCTTCCTGGGCATAGGCCCAGGGCAGATAGGCAAGCGCGATATTCTTGCCGATCGTCGGGCCGTAGGCGACCGAGGTGGTGAAGGAACGGCGGCCGAGCTCGTCGACCAGCGTCTCGCCGGTCGCCGGATCCATCACCGGCATGATGCCCACAGGGTAGCGAGCGACGCCCTTTGCGTCCTTGTTCTCGGTCATAACCAGCGTGCACAGCATCTCGGGCTGATGCTCGCGGGCACGATATTCCAGGTGCTTGGCCTTGCCGCAGAAGTCGTTCTCCTTGACCTTCGGTCGGGCAAGGTCGGCTTCCAGCAGATTGTACTCGGTCAAGAGATCGGCGTTCTGCAGCCGCAGGCTCTTTTCCATCCGGCGGGTGTTGGCATAGGTCTCGACGCCGAACGGCATGACGCCGGTAGAGCGCAGCGCATCCCAGACGGCGAGGCCGTCCTCATAGCGCATATGCAGTTCCCAGCCCTGTTCGCCGACATAGGAGATGCGAAAGGCGGTGACGTCCTTGCCGCCGATCCTTATCGGCTTGATCGCCGCGAAGGGGAAATTCTCCGGCGTCAGCCCATTCGGATCTTCGACGACTTTCTGCAGCGTCGTGCGGGCGTTGGGGCCCCAGATGCCGATGGTGACATACTTCTCGGTCACGTCGGTGACGGTGGCGTCGAAGCCCTTGTCCTGCGCGGTGCGCTGCATGTAGCGGAAGTCGCGCGGGCCGGCGTCGGCGCCGTCGATCACCCGGCAGCGATCGGCCATGCGGATCACCGTGAAGTCGGCGCGCACCATGCCCTCCTCATCGAGGAAGTGGGTGTAGATGCCCTTGCCGATATTGTTGTCGCCGCCGATCTTGGCCGCGCACAGCCACTCCAGCAGCGCGACGTGATCGGGTCCTTCAACGTCGTACATCGAGAAATGCGACAGGTTGACGATGCCGCAATCCTCGCTCATCGCCAGATGCTCGGCGTTCGAGACGCGCCAGAAATGGCGGTTGTCCCACTCGTTCTCGCGCACCGGCACGCGGTTGCCGTACTTCTCGAGCAGATGCTCGTTGGCGGCATAGCCGTGCGCGCGCTCCCAGCCGCCCAGCTCCATGAAATAGCCGCCCAACTCCTTCTCGCGTTCCCAGAACGGCGAGCGGCGAATATTGCGGCCCTTGGAGAAAGGCTCGCGCGGATGGACCGCTGGATTGTAGACCTTCATCGCCGTCTCGGTGCAGCGATCCCAGATGAACTGCTCCTTAGTCTGGTGCGGATAGAAGCGCGAATAGTCGATTGCATGATGGTCGACCTCGGTCCTGCCGTCGGTCATCCAGTCGGCGATCAGCTTGCCCATGCCAGGGCCGTCCTTGACCCAGATGGCGACGGCGTACCACAGGCCCCTCACCTTCTGGCTTTCGCCCATCGACGGGCCGCCGTCGGTGGTCACCTGCAACAGGCCGTTGAAGGAATGACCCTCATTGTAGCCGAGTTCGCCCAGGATCGGCGTCAGTTCCATGGCGCGCTCCAGCGGCGCCAGGATCTGCTCCATGTCGAGGTCGCGCTGCGACGGCGAGAGCCGCGCCTGATCCTTTTCCAGGAGATCGCGCGGATGGCAGAGGCGCGGATTGGTCTCCTCGTAATAGCCCCATTCGATCTGCCCGCCCTCGGCGGTCTTCGGATCACCGGTGTCGCGCATATAGGCCGAGTTGCCCTGGTCGCGCAGCAGCGGCCAGCCGATCTCCTTGCCGGTGCCGGCGAACTCGTTGTAGGGGCCGAAGAAGGTGAGCGGATGGTCGATCGGCATCACCGGCAGGTCCTCGCCGACCAGCGCCGCGGTGAGCCGGCCCCAAATGCCTGTGCAGACCACGACATAGTCGGCCTCGATCGTACCGCGCTCGGTCACCACGCCCTTGATGCGGCCGTTCTCGACGATCAGTTCCTTGGCCGACGTGTTGGCGAAAGCCTGGAGCTTGCCGGTGGCGACGCCCTGGTCGACCAGCTTGCCGGCAACCGTCTGCGAGCGCGGGATGACGAGGCCGGCGTCCGGATCCCACAGGCCGCCCTGTACCAGATGTTCCTCGATCAGCGGGAACTTCTTCTTGATCTCGGCCGGCTCGATCAGCCGCGCCCGGGTGCCGAACGCCTTGGCGGAAGCCACCTTGCGCTTGATCTCCTCCATGCGGCCGTCGTCGCCGACGCGCGCCACCTCGAGGCCGCCGACCCGCGCGTAATGGCCCATCTTCTCGTAGAAATCGATCGAGTAGAGCGTCGTCCAGCACGACAGGAAATCGTGGCTGGTCGTGTAGCAGAAATCCGAGGCGTGCGCGGTCGAGCCGATATCGGTCGGGATGCCCGACTTGTCGATGCCGACGATGTCGTCCCAACCGCGTTCGATCAGGTGGTGGGCGACGGATGCGCCGACGATACCACCCAGGCCGACGATGACGACCTTCGCCTTTTTCGGAAACTCTGCCATTGCCCGCGACTCCAAAGGGATAGACGGGCGCGTCCGCGCGCCCTTCGAATGGCGCACAATATGCAGAGGACGCGGATCGGGCTACCGCCTGTTTGCGACACGCCGCAAGTGCGGCGCGACGGCTCGTGCAGGGGCGTTTCTTTTCAGGCGAAGGCCCAGACGTCCTCGGCCTGGAAGCCGACCTGGTATCCGGCGGTCTTCAGTTTGACCACGACCTGGCCGATCTCGGCGGCCGGCAGCGCGCCGACCTCGATCTTGATCATGCCGGGACGGTAGCGCGTGAGGTCGAGTTGATCGAACACCATCCAGTCGGCCCCCTCGCAATCGACGAGGAAAGCGTCGATATGGGCGATGCCATTGCGGTCGAGCAGTGTCTGCAAGGTCTCGGACGGCACCTCGATGTCCTTCAGATGCGGCGCGAACTTGTTGAAATTGACGTCCGCTTCGCCCCAGGCGTTCTTGCCCGACATCAGATTGGTGTCGGTGACCGACGAGCAGCCGATGAACTCGATCGGCAGCGTGCCGGCTTCGAGCGCCGCGGCATCGAATGTATGGACCGTGATCGTGCCCTTGGTCCTGGTCACCGCCACCGGCTCGATGATGAAGCGGCTTGTATCCGGATAATTGGCGCGAAGCCGCTTCTGGTTATAGGGAATCGGCTCGACCAGCATCGCCCGCGCCCCGGGGATGCGGTGCAGCCAGGGCGTCACGTCGTCGAACAGTGCGCCGTCGCAGGCGCCGACATTGACCATCTGGAACGACCGGCCGCCGAAACGTGCCTTGAGCGCCGCCTTGGCCAGGAATTTCGTGCCGTGCAAGGAAGGCCCGCGATCAAGCAGGCCCGCAGGCAGGCCGAGCGACAGGAAGATGCGCGCCAAGCTGGAAAGCGAGCTCATGACTTGTCTCCGGGAAGGACCTGCAGCGCGGCGCGCCGGCCGCCCTGGCTTGCCGATGCCCACAGCGCCATCAGAGGCGCGGCGAGCAGCAGGAAGGGCGGCAGGAGGTTGGGGAAATAGATGCGCGTGTCGTGGATCGGGAAAACTGTGAATTTGGCGAGCACGCCGAGCACGAGCGCCGCAAGCAGGATGCCGGCGCGCCGGTCGAGCCGGAAGCCTGCACGGTCCAACCCAAACCAGCCGGTCAAAGCCAGCACCGAGACACCGACCCAGCTATTGACGGTGACGGCGCGCACCACCGACGCGGCGAAGGCTTTCAGATAGGCGGCCACAGAGAACGGCGGTTCGAACCCGTCCATATTGTAGTGCTGCTCGATGCTGGAGAACCAAAGATGCGGCCACCAGCCGGGATGCTGGGCCCAGTGCGAGATGGCGAAATAGGCGATGAAGGAAGCGGCGAAGCCAGCCAGCGCGCCCCACGCCTTCTGGCGGAAGGCTACGATCAGAACCGCGAAGATGGCGAGGAAGACGATGTTGTCCGGCCGCGCCATGAAAGCGAGGAAAAGCAGGACCGCTGTCGCCGCCTCGCGCTTTCGCACATAGGCAAACAGCCCGCCGAGGAACAGCGCTGAGCAAAGAAGGTCGGGCGTCGAGGCGCGCGCTGCGCCGCCGAAATCGGCCGTGATCAGGATCGCGCCGACGGCCGGCGCCAGCGCCAGCGCGCCTTGCGCGCGCAGCCAGGCGAGCGCGATGGCGCCGAACAGAAGCACGGAAAACACCTGCACCAGCCGCATCGCCTCGACCGGCGAGACGACATGGCTGAGGCTGGACAGGATCTCGGCATAGAGGAACTTGATCCGGTACATGCCGAGCAGCGAGTGGAAGTCGGCCGCGTTCTCCGCCATGTGGCTGCGGAAGCCGCCGCCATCGTTGGTCAGCGTCCTGTAATCGCCGGCCGACACGCCGGCCTTGATCGTGCTGTAGGCATAGTCGTGCAGCGCCTGCGGATCGGGGTAGGCGCCTTCCTCGGCGATCGCTAGATAAGGCAGCATGTCCCAGTTGGCGTCGGGCATGAACCAGGCCGTCGTGGCGGTCAGCAGGATATAGAGCGAGAAGGCGATCGCCCCGATCGAGGCCGCCCATTTCGCGTAAGTCCCCTCGCCCCACGCCAGGCCGGCGCCGGTCAGCCGTTCCAGCGGATGGGTCGGAGCGGACAGCCTGGTCAGCATGCTCGTCGGCCTCTACTTGCCGACCTGGCTTTTCACGAAATCCTTCACGATCGCCACGATGCCGCGCGACAGGAGATTGTCAAAGGCATCGACGAAGCGGTCGACATGCTCGGGCCGGCAGATCAGCGGCGGTTCGAGCCGGATGACGTTGCGGTTGTATTCGGTGAAGGCGACAAGCACGTCATAGTCGCGCAGCAGCAGCGAGCCTACGAAGCCCGACAGCGAGCCCTTCAGCTTGTCATCGAGAACGCTCACCACCGGGCGCAGCACCGTCGGCAGGGTCTGCGAGAAATCGTGGAACTCGAGCCCGACCATGAAGCCTTTGCCGCGCACGTCCTTGATGATCTTCGGATATTTTTCCTTGAGCGCCTGCAGCCGCTGCAAAAGATAAGCGCCGGTCGAGGCGGCATTGTCGATCAGCCCCTCGTCATAGAGCACGTTGATCCCTTCGATCGCGGTGACGCAGGCCTCGCCCATGCCGCCGAACGTCGCCATGGCGTGGATCATCGCCGTTTTCGGCGTGCCATAGGCCTTCATGTAGACGTCACGCCTGGCGATCATGGCGCCCACCGCCGCCTTGCCGGCGCCGAGCGATTTCGCCAGCGCCGTCACGTCCGGCACCACGCCATAATGTTCGAAAGCATAGAAGCGGCCGGAGCGGCCATAGCCGCACTGCACTTCATCGGCGACCCAGAGCACGCCATACCGGTCGCAAAGCGCGCGCAGCTTCTGCCAATATTCGGCCGGCGCCTGGATGATGCCACCGCCGCCCTGGATGGTTTCGAGCACGATGACGCCGATCTCGGGGTCGCTCTTGAACAGGCGCTCGACGGCGTCGATGTCGGCGAAAGGCACGCGCACGACATTGTCGGCTACCTTGAAGTCGGCGCGG
>JAFKFE010000418.1 GCA_017308345.1 Alphaproteobacteria bacterium
GGCCTTCTGCGAATCCGGGCTGAGGATCGGGAACTCCTTGAGCACGAAGCGCAGGTCCGGGTCGGACTTGGTGAGAGCCTGCATGTCCTCGATGGCGCGTTTGCAGAAGCCGCAATTGTAGTCGTAGAACTCGACGATCGTGACCTTGCCCTTCGGGTTGCCGACGACGCCGTCGAAGGTGGAGTTGAAGATCTCGTCCTTGGAATTCTTGATGACGCCGAGCGCGGCGAGCCGCTGTTCCTCCTTCTGCTTGGCTTCCAGCGCGTCCTGTACCTCGAGCAGGACTTCCGGATTCTTCAGGAGATAATCGCGGATGATGCCCTCGACCTCCTTGCGGTCGATCTTGGTGTCACCGGAGATCTTGGTGTCGCCGGAAGACGTGGCCTGAGCCACCTGCACGGTGTCGGCCTTCGCGGCCTGCGGGTTTCCCGCCACGAAACCGAAGGCCAGCATGCCGAGCGCCACCGCCAGACCGCCAGCACTGCCAAGCAGGATTGCCTTGTTCATCGTCGTCGTTCCTTTTGCCTGTTCCGGTCCGCCTTGGTCGCCGCCAACGTCCGGGAGGTTCACTTCAGTTTGTTCGATGGCGTATAGTTTATGATATCCTGAGCGCGGACCCAGCGGGGTTCGCCGTGCTTCAACTTCTGTTGAGCGCGCATGGCGAAGATCTTCGCGTTCTTGTAGTCGCCCGAATAGTAATGGCCCTCGGCGGTGGCGAGATCGGCGGCCGGAATGTCGCCCTGTTCTCCATAAGCCTGCGCCAGGAAACGGTAAGCTTCGGCATTCTCCTTGTCCCGCCCGACGCCGTTGTTGAGCTGGACCACTGCCTTCTTCAGCGAATCGGGCGTGCCCACCGCCATCAGCGCCTGGCCGAGCGAGACCAGCAGCAATCCCGAATGCGCCGGATCGAGGCTGACCGCCTTGGCATAGGCGTCCGCCGCGTCCTTCGGCTTGTTGGCCTTCATCAGGATATCGCCGCGCAGTTCCTGGAAATAGGGGTTCTTCGGCTGCTCCTTGATCAGCGCCGCCGTCTTTGTCAGCGCCGCGCCCGGATTGCCGTAGAGATAGGTCTGCTGCGCGTCGCCATAGCGTGAGGCCAGGCTTCCCGGGTTCTTGCGCATCAGCCGAGCAACGGCCGCCTGGCCCTGCATATAGGCGGCGATCTTGATGCGCATCATGTCATGCCGCTGCTGCAGCGCCGGCGGGTCGACGACGTTGACGAAAGGGCTTTGCTTGACGAGCACCTCGAGGTTGGCGATGCGCTCCTGCGGCATCGGATGGCTGATCCGGTAGGGATCGACCTGCGTGCCGGCCAGCGACAGCGCGCTCTGGAAGCGGCCGAAGGTCTTCAGCATGCCCATGCCGGACTGGCCGGTGGCGTTCAGATAGGTGATCGCCGAGCGGTCGGCGGTGATCTCTTCGGTACGCTGATAGGCGAGAATCGAGCGCTGCGCCATCTCGCCGCCGCCGGCAGCGACGCCCATGCCCGCGCCCGCCAGGCCCCTACTGTTGGTGGTGGCGCCGGCAACCATGGCGCCGGCGCCGAGCAGCGTGGCGATGATGGCCATGGTCTTGGCGCGGTCGAGCTGGTCGCGCAATTTCTGCTGATGCCCGCCCGCTATGTGGCCGGCCTCATGCGCGATGACGCCGATGATCTCGTTCGGCGTTTCGGCGGTCACCAGCGCGCCGGTGTTGACGAACAGGCGCCGTCCGGTGACGAAGGCGTTGAAACTCTGATCGTTGACGAGAACGATGTCGATGCCGTCATTGGCAAGCCCCGCCGCCTTGAAGATCGGCCGGGCGTAGTCGCGCACCAGCGCCTCGATCTCGGCGTCGCGCACCACCGGCACACCCTGCGCGAAGGCGCTGACGGAGCTTGAAACGGCGACGGCGGCGGCAAGCAGAAGCGTCGCCAACCCGCGCGCCGTCCGGCTGAGGGATTCTTTGCCAATCGATGGTCGGGGTCGGCTCAACATAGGTCCACTGGTAGACGAGCGGGCGAAAGATGAAAAGTCGGCGCCGGCAACTTCCTGCGTGCTTGTGATCCCCACATCAATCGGGCATTTGTGCGGCGCTGTCCTCGAACCGGGGCGGTTCGAGGGCAGGTCCGTGACGGTTTTGGTCCGGAATTTCGCCGGATAAGGCACTTGGAAGAGGTCAAATGGTCGTTTCGCTTTCGCGCCGGGGAGAGGTCGAGCCCTTCCACGCCATGGACATCCTGGCGGAAGCCAACCGGCTGAAGGCCACGGGCGTGCCCGTGGTGTCGATGGCCGTCGGCCAGCCGTCCGATCCCGCGCCGGCCGGCGTTCGCGAGGCGGCGGCCGCCGCGCTCAGGCATGGCCGCATCGGCTACACCGACGCCTTGGGGCTGGCTGAATTGCGCAAGGTGATCGCGGCGCATTATGGCGAGCATTACGGGATCGACGTCGCGCCGTCGCGCATCGCCGTCACGACCGGTTCGTCGGCCGCCTTCAACCTCGCTTTCCTGGCCATGTTCGACCCGGGCGATCGCGTCGCCATCGCCGCGCCCGGCTATCCGGCCTACCGCAACATCATGGCCGCGCTCGGCATCGAGATCGTCGAGATCGAGCTCGGCGCGGATGCATATTTGCATGCCGATCACCTCAAGAACGCGCATCGCGAGAAGCCGCTGAAGGGCGTTCTGTTCGCCAGCCCCGCCAATCCGACCGGCGCGGTGATCCCGGCCGACGAGCTTGCGGCACTGGTGAAGACGGCCGAGGAGCTCGGCATGGCCGTCATCTCGGACGAAATCTACCACCGGCTGGCCTATGCGGCGCCCGATGTCACCGCGCTGGCGCATGGCGCCGGCGTGACCGTGATCAACTCCTTCTCGAAATACTATTGCATGACCGGCTGGCGCATTGGCTGGATGGTGCTGCCCGAAGAACTGGTGCGGCCGGTGGAGCGCATCGCCCAGAGCCTCTATATCTCGCCGCCGGAATTGTCGCAGGTCGCCGCGATCGAAGCCTTCAAGGCAACTGAGGAGCTGGAAAAGGTGAAGGCGCGCTACGCCTGGAACCGCGACCTTCTGATGAAACGCCTGCCGGAGCTTGGCTTCGCGCTCGCCGCGCCCATGGACGGCGCCTTCTACGCCTTCTGCGATGTGACCCGCCACACCAATGACAGCATGGCTTTCGCGCGCAAGATGCTGGCCGAGGCGCATGTCGCGGCGACGCCCGGCCGCGATTTCGACCCGCGGCAGGGCCATCGCACCATGCGCTTTTCCTATGCCGGCTCCCATGACGACATGGTCGAGGCGCTGGCGCGCATCGAACGCTGGTTGAAATAGAAGCCATGCCGGAACTCGAGCAAGCATTGGCGGAAGTCGCCGCCGAAATGGCCGAGCGCGCGGATCGTGGCGAGGTGGCAGCCTATATCCCGCAGCTCGGCAAGGTCGATCCGAGGAAATTCGGCATCGCCGCCGTGACCAATGATGGCCGCGTCATCCTTGCCGGCGATGCCGACCAGCCCTTTTCGATCCAGAGTGTCTCGAAGGTCTTCACCTTGACGCTGGCGCTGGGCAAGATCGGCGATGCGCTCTGGCACCGCGTCGGCCGCGAGCCGTCCGGCAATCCGTTCAACTCGATCGTTCAGCTCGAGCACGAGAGCGGCATTCCGCGCAATCCGTTCATCAATGCCGGCGCCATCGTCGTCTCCGACGTATTGCTCGCCGGCCATCAGCCGCGCGAGGCGATCGGCGAGATCCTGCGCTTCATCCAGTTCCTCGCCGATGACGAGACGATCATCATCGACCGCGAGGTGGCGGCATCCGAGAGGGCCACCGGCTACCGCAACTTCGCTTTGGCCAACTACATGAAATCCTTCGGCAATCTCCATCATGAGCCGGATCTGGCGCTGGGCGTCTACTTCCACCATTGCGCGATCGCCATGAGCTGCCGCCAGCTTGCCATGGCTGGCCGGTTCCTCGCCAATGGCGGCAGGAACCCGGCGACCGGGCATTCGGTCGTGTCGGCCGAGCGGGCGCGCCGCATCGGCGCGTTGATGCTGACCTGCGGCCACTATGACGGTTCCGGCGATTTCGCCTTTCGCGTCGGCATTCCAGGCAAGAGCGGCGTCGGCGGCGGCATTCTAGGCATCGTGCCCGGCGTTGCCTCGCTGGCGGTGTGGTCGCCAGGCCTCAACGAGAACGGCAACTCCAAGCTCGGCTCCATCGCTTTGGAGAAGCTCGCCCGGATGATGAACTGGTCGATCTTCGCGCCTTAAAAGCAACTCTGGGAAAAGTGCCCAGCGGTTTTCCGTGCGTAAGCAAACATCGCAATTCCGGAAAAAGTGCGCGGCGGTTTCCAGACTGCGCGGGAATGGCTCTCGCAAAATGAAAAATCCCACGCCGGATCCGGCGTGGGACTTTTTCAACAGATCACTCTAACGACCTGAAAGCCTTAGAAGAAACCCTTGCGCTGCCACCAGCCGGCACGCTTCGGCTTGTCCTCGGTCTTGGCTTCGTCGGACACGTTCGAGGACACGACGGGAACAACCGGCGCGTCGATCGACTGCGGCTTGCGGCGCGTTGGATGGGCGGCAGGCTCCGCCTCGGCCGCCGCGGGAGCGGCAAGCGCCGGCTCCGGTTCGACTGCCACGGGTGCGGCCTGGGCTTGCGCCACAGGTTCGGACACCGTCTCGGCCACGGTTTCCTCGGCGGCTTTCTTTGCGCGCGAACGGCGGGGCTTCTTCGGCTTCTCAACCGCCTCGGCATCGTCATTGGCGGCCGCGGGAGCAGCGGGCTGCTCGGGCGCGGCTGGCGCCGGAGCCGGCTCGCCGACGGCGTCGACGTCTTGCGCCGCCTCGTCCTCGATGTCGCCGACAGCCTCGCCGGCAACGGCCTCTGAGGCCTCGTCTTCACGGCGATTGCGCTTGCCGCCGCGCTTGCCGCGGCGCCGCTTCTTGCCGGCGGCATCTTCGGCTGCCGCCACGGCCTCGCCGCCGTCGGTCGCCTCCTGGGCTGCTTCTTCCGTTGCATCCGCGACATCGTCGTCGGCTTCGCCAACCTCCGCCGGCGTCGCCGCGACATCGCCGGTATGCTCGCGGTCGCGATCCCTGCCGCCACGCCGCCTTCTGCGCTTGCGGCGCTTGCGATCACGGCCATCGCCGTCCTCGGACCGCTGCTGGTGCTGGCCGTGCTGCGGTTGGCGGGGCTGTTCAGCCTGGACCGAAACTTCCTCTTCGTCCTCTTCGACGACGATCTCGTCCTCGGGCTCTTCCGGTTCGACATAGGCCGGCAGGCTGCGCACCTCGACGAAGCCTTCCGGCTTCTCGGCAACGGCGCCGCGGAAGATGGCGTAATGCTGGGTGCCGAGCGTTTCATCGGCCTCGATCGTGATCGTCAGGCCGAAGCGGGCTTCGAGCTCAACCAGGTTGGCGCGCTTGTGGTTGAGCACATAAAGCGCGGTCGCGGATGGCGTGCGCACGATGATGTGGCTGCGCGAATCCTTGAGCAGGAATTCCTCGATCGCCCGCACCACCATCAGCGCCACGGAAGAATCGGAGCGCACATGGCCGGTGCCGCCGCAATGCGGGCAGGGCTTCATGGTCGATTCCAGCACGCTGGCGCGGATGCGCTGGCGCGACATTTCCATCAGGCCGAAATGCGAGATGCGGCCGACCTGGATACGGGCGCGGTCGTTCTTGAGGTGATCCTTCAGCCGCTTATCGACGGAGCGGTTGTTGCGCTTCTCCTCCATGTCGATGAAGTCGATGACGATCAGGCCGGCAAGGTCGCGCAG
>JAFKFE010000419.1 GCA_017308345.1 Alphaproteobacteria bacterium
AATCGTCTCGCACCGGCTGATGCTGCGCGCCGGCATGATCCGCCAGCAGGGGCAGGGCAGCTTTTCGTGGCTGCCGCTAGGCAAGCGCGTGCTGGACAAGGTCTGCCAGATCATCCGCGAGGAACAGAACCGCGCCGGCGCGCTGGAAACGGTGCCGAGCGTGACATCGTGATCTTCGTCCTGCGTGCGCACGCCAAACGGCAGAACGACGAACAGCGCCAGCCACCAGGTAACGAAGAACAAAGCGGTGAACAGCACCCAGTTCATGCCTGCTCCAGTTCGACGAGCGTGCCGAAGAAATCCTTGGGATGCAGGAACAGCACCGGCTTGCCATGCGCGCCGATCTTCGGGTTGCCATCGCCCAGCACGCGCGCGCCGCTCGCCTTCAACCGGTCGCGCGCAGCCAGGATATCGTCGACCTCGTAGCAGACATGATGCATGCCGCCCGAAGGATTCTTCTCGAGGAACGCAGCGATGGGCGAGGCATCGCCCAGCGGCTCCAGCAGCTCGATCTTGGTGTTGCCGACATCGACGAACACCACCGTCACACCGTGCTCCGGCAGCGCCTGCGGTTCGCTCAATCGCGCGCCCAGCGTATCGCGATAGGCGGCCATTGCCGCGGCGAGATCCGGCACGGCAAGCGCCACATGGTTCAAGCGTCCAAGCATTGGTCCACTCCAAGGGAGTAGTGAGTAGTCAGTGGTGAATGGTGAATGGTGAATGGTGAATGGTGAACGGTACCGAACAGCGGACACCACTATTCACTATTCACTATTCACTATTCACTATTCACTATTCACTATTCACTATTCACTATTCACTATTCACTATTCACTATTCACCACCCACTACCTGGTCACAAACACCGTCACCAGCGGCTTCTTGCCCCAGGCTTCATTGGCGGCTCCGCGCACGGCACGGCGCACCGCTTCCTGCACCAGGTCCAGGTCTTTTCGGCGCTGGCGGGGGATGGAGTCCACCGCGCCGATTGCCGCATCGAGCATAAGGTCCTCCAGCGTATCGCCGCGGGCATCGACCTCCGCGACACCGATCGCCACCAGATCCGGATCGCCGGCGAGCTCATATTTGTCGTCAAGCACGACGTTTACCGCGACATGACCGGCGAATGACAGCTTGCGTCGGTCGCGTATGCCCATCGCCTGGTCGCTGCCGATCAGCAAACCATCCTTGTAGAGCCGGCCGAACGGCACCTGGTCGATAATCGTGGCGGGACCGGGCCAGAGCCTCAGCATGTCGCCGTCGCGCACCTGCGCCACCTGGCCGATGCCCGACATCGACATCAGCGAACCCTGCGCCACCAGATGCGCCGCCTCGCCATGCACCGGCACGCCGATCTGCGGCCGCACCCATTCATACATCTTGCGCAATTCGCTACGGCGCGGATGACCGGAAACGTGCACCAGCGCGTCACCGTCCTCGATGATCTTCATGCCGAGGTCGATCAGCCGGTTCTTGATTTCCAGGATCGCTCTTTCGTTGCCGGGAATGGTACGCGAGGAAAACACCACCGTATCGCCGGCCGTCAGCGCCACCGACTTCATCTCGTCGCGCGAAAGCTTCGCAAGCGCGGCGAGCGGCTCGCCCTGGCTGCCGGTGCAGATGATCACCAGGTTCTCACGCGGGATATAGCCGTAGTCTTCCTCGGAGATGAATTCCGGAAGGCCATCCATGTAGCCGAGCTCGCCCGCCACATCGAGAACGCGCTTCAGCGAGCGGCCGAGCACGAGGCACTGCCGGCCGGCATCCCGCGCCGCCCTGGCGATCGAGACGATCCGCCCGACATTGGAGGAGAAAGTGGTGACCGCGACGCGGCCCTTGGCCTTCTCGATGACGCCCTTGAGGCCTTCGCCGACCGCCACTTCCGATGGCGACTCCCCTTCCCGCAACGCGTTGGTGGAATCGCAGATCAGTGCCAGCACACCCTTGTCGCCATAGGCGCGGAAACGCGCCTCGTCGGTCTTCGGCCCGATGGTCGGCTCCGGATCGATCTTCCAGTCGCCGGTATGGATGACGGTCCCGGCCGGCGTGGTTATCGCCAGCGACATCGGCTCGGGGATCGAGTGCGCGACCGGTATCGCCTCGATCTCGAACGGCCCGATGGTGAACGTCTCGCCGGCCCGGTAGATCGTCGCCGGGATCTTCGGGGCATTGTGCTCGCCCTGCCGTTTGGCTTCGAGCAGGCCGGCGGTGAACGGCGTCATCCAGACCGGGACCTTAAGCCTCGGCCAGATATCGAGCAGCGCGCCGTAATGGTCCTCATGCGCATGGGTGATGACGATGCCGCGCAAGCCGTCGAGGTTCTCCTCGATGAAACGCGTATCGGGCAGGATGAGATCGACGCCGGGATGCGCGCTATCGGGGAAGGTAACGCCGACATCGACGACGATCCATTCGCGAGCCTCCGCGGGCCCGTAGCCGTAAAGGGCGAAGTTCATGCCGATCTCGCCGACGCCGCCCAGTGGCGCGAAAACGAGTTCAGCGTTTTCCTTGTTCGCCATGAATCCTTTCCTTCCTGACCCCTTAGGCCAAGCCATTAGAGCAATTCCGGGAAAAGTGCGTCACGGTTTTCCGTCCGGAATTGCGCAAGAACGAAACTATGCCCGGGCCGAGGCGACCGCGCCGAAATGCACGTCACCGGCCGCGATCGTCAGAACCGATCCCTCATCGTCGCGGATCACGAAACGGCAGTCCTCGTCAATGGTCTCGAAGACGCCGCGCACCACATTGCCGTCAATTCTGACAGCAACCTCGCCGCCAAGCCCCGCCGCGCGGGCAAGCCACCGCTTTCTGATGGCATTGAGCCCGCGCCCGTCATCCCAAAGCCTGGCATTTTCGCTCCAGGCGTCCGAAAGCGCCAGGAACAGCGTTTCGGCGTCGCACGCGGCGCCCAGCGCCTGCAGCGATGTCGCCGGATAAGGCAGGTCCTCGGGATGGGCCACGACATTGACGCCGATGCCGATGGCCACCGCGAAACGGCCGCCCTCCAGCATGGTCGATTCCAGCAGGATGCCGGCAAGCTTGGCGCCCGAAGCCAATACGTCGTTCGGCCATTTCAATTCGAAGCGGTTGCCGCCCTGGCTCGCGCCGTCGGCGGCCAAGGCGATCCGGCCTTTAGGCACGACGGCGTCGAGCGCGTCGGCCAGCGCGAGACCCGCGACGAAGCCGAGCGTCGCGGCAAGCCGCAACTCACCCCCTGGAAGCAGGAGCAACGTCGCCGCGAGATTGCCTTCGGGCGTCGCCCACGAACGGCCGCGCCGTCCGCGGCCGCTTTCCTGCCTCTTCGAGACCACCCAGAGTTTTCCCGGATCGCCAGCCCGCGCGCTCTCCAGCGCCAGCGCGTTGGTCGAGCCGACGCTGTCATGGGCCTCGAGCCGGAACCCCTCCGACGCCGCGGTTGGAGCCAGCCGAAATGCCATCCCGTCAGAAGAAGGTCTTCGCTGCGGCTTCGGCATAGCTGCTGATCGGCCCGCCGATCAGCACGTAGAACAGCACGAAGGCGCCGCTGACGCCGAGCACGAGGCGCAGTTCGCTGGCCATCGGCACGAAGCCCCCGACCGGCTCGTCGAACCACATGATCTTGATGATGCGCAGGTAATAGTAAGCGCCCACCACCGAGGCCAGCACGCCGATGATCGCCAGCGCGTAGAGATGCGCGTTGATGGCGGCAAGGAACACGTACCACTTCCCCCAGAAGCCGGCGAGCGGCGGAATGCCGGCCAGCGAGAACATGAGGATGGTGAGGATGGTGGCCATGGCCGGGTTGGTCGAGGCGAGGCCGGAGAGATCGCTGATCTGCTCGACATTGCCCTCCTTGCGCCGCATGGCGAGGATGAAGGCGAAGGTGCCGAGCGTCATCACCAGGTAGATCAGCATGTAGATGGCGACGCCGCGCACGCCGGCCTGGCTGTTGGCGGCGAGGCCGACCAGCGCGTAGCCCATGTGGCCGATCGAGGAATAGGCCATCAGGCGCTTGATGTTGGTCTGGCCGATGGCCGCAAAAGCGCCCAGCGCCATCGAGGCGATCGAGATGAAGACGACGATCTGCTGCCAGTCCGAAGCGATCGGCTTGAAGGCGCCCATGGTGACGCGCACGATCAGCGCCATCGCCGCCATCTTCGGGGCCGCTGCCAGGAAGGCGGTGACCGGCGTCGGCGCGCCTTCATAGACGTCCGGCGTCCACATGTGGAACGGCACCGCGGAAATCTTGAAGGCGAGGCCCGCAAGCACGAACACCAGGCCGAAGACGAGGCCGAGCTGGCGCTCGCCACTGCCCAGGGCCGTCGCGATCTCCTGGAAGCCGGTGTTGCCGGTATAGCCGTAGACGAGGCTGATGCCGTAGAGCAGCATGCCCGAGGACAGCGCGCCGAGGACGAAATACTTCAAGCCCGCTTCGGTCGAGCGCAGGTTGTCGCGGTTGATCGCCGCCAGCACGTAGATCGCCAGCGACTGCAGCTCGAGCCCGAGATAGAGCCCGATCATGCCGTTGGCCGAGATCATCAGCAGCATGCCCAGCGTGCAGAGCAGGATCAGCACCGGATATTCGAACTTGTCGAAATGCTCCTGCCTGGCGAAGCGCATCGACATCAGAAGCGTCACGACCGAGCCGATCAGCGCCAGCATCTTCATGAAGCGCGAGAACGGGTCCTGGACGAAGGCGCCTCCATAGGCGGTGCCGAGGCCGCCGGACCAGGCGAGCCACAGCCCGGCTATCGCCAGGATGACGACGGCGAGGCCCGACACGGTCATGGCGCTGTTGGAGCGCGAATAGGCGCCCACCATCAAAAGCGCGAGCGCGCCGATGGCGAGGATCAGTTCCGGCGTTGAGAGCGAAAGGCTGGAGAGAAGGTCCGGCGTCATGGTTTATCCCCAGTCAGTTCGCCGCCGCGGTCTGCGCGGAATTGATGGATGCGGTGACGTTGGTGACGAGCGACTTGACCGAGGCAGCCGTCGCGTCGAACACCGGCGCCGGGTAGACGCCGAAGAAGATGACCAGCACCACCAACGGGTAGATGATCGCCTTCTCGCGCGGCGAGAGATCCAGCAGGTTCTTCAGGCTGTCCTTGGTCAGCGCGCCGAAGATCACCCGGCGATAGAGCCACAGCGCGTAAGCCGCCGACAGGATGACGCCGGTCGCGGCGAAGAACGCCACCCAGGTGTTGACCTTGAACACGCCGAGCATGGTCAGGAATTCGCCGATGAAGCCGCTGGTGCCAGGAAGGCCGACATTGGCCATGGTGAAGATCAGGAACACGGTGGCGTATTTCGGCATGTTGTTGACCAGGCCGCCATAGGCGTCGATCTCACGCGTATGCATGCGGTCGTAGATGACGCCGACGCACAGGAACAGGGCGCCCGAGACGAGGCCGTGGCTGAGCATCTGGAAGATCGCGCCCTGCACGCCTTCCTGGTTCATGGCGAAGATGCCCATGGTCACGAAGCCCATATGGGCGACCGACGAATAGGCGATCAGCTTCTTCATGTCCTCCTGCATCAGCGCCACCAGCGAGGTGTAGATGATGGCGACGACGGATAGCGTGAACACCAGCGGCGCGAACATCGCCGACGCCTCCGGGAACATCGGCAGCGAGAAGCGCAGGAAGCAGTACCCGCCCATCTTCAGCAGGATTGCCGCCAGGATGACCGAGCCCGCCGTCGGCGCCTCGACGTGGGCATCGGGCAGCCAGGTGTGCACCGGCCACATCGGCATCTTCACCGCGAAGGAGGCGAAGAAG
>JAFKFE010000420.1:0-3777 GCA_017308345.1 Alphaproteobacteria bacterium
GCAAGGCCGGCCGGTCGACGGTGAAGAAACTGCGCGGCCGCGTCGAGAACGATTAGAGCAATTCCAGGAAAAGTGAGAGCGGTTGGGCTCGGCGCCTTCGCCGTAGCCTTCCGTCCGGAATTGCGTCAAAAACAAAGGGATGGAGCGATACGCTGTTTCCCTGAAACGGCGAACCGCTCTAGATTTGGTTGAATCGGCTGCTTCCAATTCAGGGTTGCAGGTGGCAAGTTGGGGTTGCTGCAACAGCGAGGAGAGACCAGCAATGGGTATTTTCGATTTCGTCAAAGGCGTCGGCAAGAAGCTCGGCATCGGAGACGACGAGGCGTCACCGAACGCGGACACGTTGAAGAAGGAGCTCGATTCGCACAAGCTGGGCACGGACGGCGTCGAGGTTGCCGTCCAGGGCGACACCGCGGTGCTGAAGGGCACCGTCAAGGACCAGTCGGTCTTCGAGAAGGCGGTGATCGCCGTCGGCAACACGCTCGGCGTCTCCAAGGTGCAGGCGGACGAGCTGAAAGTCGCGCCCGAGGCCGGCAAGGCTGCGCCGGCGAAGGAACCGACGCTCTATACCGTCCAGAAGGGCGACAACCTCTGGAAGATCGCCGAAAAGAGCTATGGCAAGGGCCAGGGCGCCAAGAACACCGTCATCTTCGAGGCCAACAAGCCGATGCTGACGCATCCCGACAAGATCTATCCCGGCCAGGTGCTGCGCATTCCCGACCTCGCCTGAGAGCCGGCGAGCGGCTCGCAAGCGTGAGGACGGCGGCTTTCGGGTCGCCGTTTTCTTTTGGCGATGGCATGCTCGGGCCACGCCAACCGAGAGAGAGGCCATGCTCGTCCTGCCCAAGGGCGTCCGTCACATGCCGGGCTATATCGACCGCCCCGCGCAGGAAGCGCTGGTCGAGGAGATCAGGCGCGTCGTGCAGGCCGCGCCGCTTTACGTGCCGGCCATGCCGCGCACCGGCAAGGAGATGAGCGTGCGCATGACCAATTGCGGTGCGCTTGGCTGGGTGACCGACAAGGAGCGCGGCTATCGCTACCAGCCGATGCATCCGATGACGGGCGAACCCTGGCCGCCGATCCCCGAGGCGCTGCTGAAAGTGTGGCGCGAAGTCTCGGGCTACCCGCATCCGCCCGAGGCCTGCCTTGTCAATTTCTACGCGGCGGATGCCAGGATGGGCCTGCACCAGGACCGCGACGAAAAGGATTTCGCGGCGCCCGTGGTGTCGGTCTCGCTGGGCGACGACTGCCTGTTCCGCGTCGGCCAGGACACGCGCGAGGGCGGCACGAAATCGTTCCGGCTGAAGAGCGGCGACGTCGTTGTGCTCGGCGGCGAGGGGCGCCTCGCCTTCCACGGCGTCGACCGCATCTATCCGGCGACGTCGGCGCTTCTGAAGAATGGCGGCCGCATCAATCTGACGCTGCGGCGGGTGACGGTGCCGATGTGAGCCCGGGGCAACGCGATCTTAAGGACACCCGGGCTACAAGCGCGGTTGCGAAACCGAGGTCGTCATGGAACCGGATTGGATCAGGACCCGAAGCCTCCTGGACGTGGCCATCGTCACGGTCGTGTCGATCGTCGCTGTGTGGATGACCAAGTTCTACCTGACCGGTTTGTGGAACCTGGACAGCAGAGGGTTTTCCGGACTTTCGCACAGGCTGCCCTACTGGGATTTCACCAATCTCTGGGCCGGTTCCCGCATGGCCATCGACGGCCACGTCGCCGTGCTTTTCGACGTGGACGCCTACCGCGCGGCGTTGCGCGACATGTTCTCGCCCGACCTTCCAAATCAGGAATGGAGCTATCCGCCGAACATCCTCCTGCTTGGCGTCCCACTCGCGACCCTGCCGATCCTGCCCGCTTACCTGATCTGGACGGTGGGCACCGTTCTGTGTCTGTGGCTGGCAATCCGGCCGTTGAAGCTCGGGGCGGCGGTGGAACTGGCGATCGTCCTCAGTCCGGCCGTTGTCTGGAACTCGGTGTTCGGCCAGAACGGCGCGCTGACGACGGCCCTCCTGGTCGGAGGCCTCGCCTTGGCGCCAAAGCGCCCGTTGCTGGCCGGGATCCTGTTCGGCCTGCTGACGATCAAGCCGCATCTCGGCATTCTCGTGCCCTTCTGCCTGCTCGCCAGCGGCAACTGGCGAGCCATTTTCGCGGCCATCGGGACCGCGGTCGTGATCGCCGTCGCCACCGGCCTGTTCTTCGGCTTTGACGTCTGGCGTCTGTTCCTGACCGAAACCCGTCCCCTGATGACGGCGATCATGGAGGCGCCCTATCCGCAGCCTTATCAGTACAACGCGACAACGGTGTTCTTCACGACGAGAGCCGTCGGCATCGGGCTGGTCCCCGCCTATGGCGTTCAGGCGGTCGCGACCGTCGCCTCCGTCGCCATGGCGGTCTGGCTCTGGTGGCCGGGGCGCCTGGTTTCGCACCAGGAACGCGTGGCGCTCACCGCTGTCCTTGCGATCCTGGCCACGCCCTATGGTTACACCTACGACACGATCGGTGTGGCCGTCGCGGTCGCGATGCTTGCCATGATGGTTTCCAGGCCACCTCGACTGATACTGGCGATTTGCTGGCTCTGGCCGTTCGTCGCGCATTTGTTCACCCACGCCGGATATTGCGTCGGTGTCCTGATCCCGCTGTTCATCGCCGCGTGGATGCTGCATTCGATATGGACGAGAGGCCGGAAGGCGCAATTCTCCGGAGAGCCCTCGCTGGCGTAAGCGTTCGTGCCGGTTTTCCGCGCGGAATTGGGCTACGGCAAAAACCTATGGCGTTGCGTCCATCTTGGCGTTCAGGCGCCGCCGCGGGAAGTCAGGCGTAAGACCGGCGTCGCGCAATGCCACGAGAAAGAGCGCGAACGCCGCCGAAAACCTCCTGCAGATGGCGGAAATAGATATCCCAAGGACCGAACAGGTCCTGCACCCCGCCGGAGAGCAACAGCCCGGACGCCATCCAGTAATTGGCGAAATCCTTGTCGGCGAGGTTCGGATCGAGGCCCGGCGCCAGGAGCGCGGCGAGGGTCGAGCAGGCCAGGACCGCCGCGGCTAAGGATGCGGCCGCGAACACGAACAGATATGGCTTCGGCAGCGCCGGCAGCCCTTGCATGAAACTTGCCCGTTGCTGGCCGGTTTCTTGCACGAATCTCTTAAAAAACCCGAAAACCGGCCGCCGCCGGGAGCCGCGCGCGGGGCCTCAAAGCTTCCTCAGCGCCACTTCCTCGATCAGATGGTTGGCGCCCTTGCGCAGGATGAGATCGGCCCGCGCCCTGGTCGGCAGTATGTTCTCGCGCAGGTTCTTCAGGTTGATGTTGGCCCACAGCCCCTCGGCAATGGCGCGCGCGGCGTCCTGCGAAAGCTGCGAGTAGCGGTGGAAGAAGGAGTCCGGATTGCGGAAGGCGGTCTCGCGCAGCCGCATGAAGCGCTGGATGTACCATTGATGGATCAGCTTCTCGTCGGCGTCGATATAGATGGCGAAATCGAAGAAATCGGACAGGAATGGCACGATCTTGCCGTCCTTCGGCAGCTTGCCCGGCTGCAGCACGTTGATGCCCTCGAAGATCAATATGTCGGGTCGGTCGATGGTGACGAACTCGCCCGGGATCACGTCGTAGGTCAGGTGCGAATAGACCGGCGCGCGGACGTTGGGCTGCCCCGACTTGATGCCGGACAGGAAGCGCAGCAGCGCGCCGACATCGTAGCTTTCGGGAAAGCCCTTGCGCTCCATCAGGTTGTCGCGGCGCAGGATATCGTTGGGCAAGAGGAAACCGTCGG
>JAFKFE010000420.1:3838-11435 GCA_017308345.1 Alphaproteobacteria bacterium
CCGGTACAGCAGCTGGCTCGCCTCGACATGCGCCGACAGAAGGCGCGAAAGCGACAGGTAGATGCGCTTGACCTCCTCGAGGTCGACCGGGTCGTTGAGCGAGCGCAGCCGGGCGATCTCGTCTCCGGTCAGCGTCAGCGGCGTGTCGGCGCGGAACTGCGACCATTGCTCGGCGGAGAAGAATCGATAGGGGGAGTACTTCTCGGTCGGCGCAAGCTGGTCCATCGAGTCTCCTGCCCTCCTCGCCGTCAGCCCCGGGACGCCTTTTCGGCGATGCCCGAGCGGCCGGTCCGGCTCTCGAGCTCCTTCAGCACGTCGTCCAGCGCAATGCCCGCTATGCCGAGGACGACCAGCCAATGATATATAAGATCGGCGCTTTCCGAAACGAGGGCCTGCTTGTCGCCGCGGACGGCGGCGATGACGGCTTCCACGGCCTCTTCGCCAAGCTTCTGCGCCGCCTTGTCCATGCCCTTGGCGAACAGTTTCGCCGTCCACGATTCCGGGTCGCCGGAATGGGCGCGTTGGTGGATGATCGTTTCCAGCTCGGCGAGCGAAAATTGAACCATGGCAGTCATCTATCTGCTTGTTTAAGCATGATCTTTTCCGAAAAACGGTCCCCGCTTTCCGGGATCATGCTTTAAGCCCGATGGTCGGCCGAGTCCAGCCGCATCGGCAGGCCGGCCCTGGCCATGTATGCCTTGGCCTCGGCGATCGTGTAGGTGCCGAAATGGAAGATCGAGGCGGCAAGCACGGCACCGGCATGGCCGTCGCGGATGCCTTCGACCAGGTGATCGAGCGTTCCGACGCCGCCGGAGGCGATCACCGGCGCGCGCACCGCGTCGGCGATGGCGCGCGTGAGCGCGATGTCGTAGCCGGCCGTGGTGCCGTCGCGGTCCATCGAGGTGAGCAGGATCTCGCCGGCGCCGCGATCCACCATGCGGCTGGCGAATTCGACCGCGTCGATGCCCGTCCTCTCGCGTCCGCCATGGGTGAAGATCTCCCAGCGATCGGCCTCGCCTTGCGCCGACACCTTCTTGGCGTCGATCGCCACGACGATGCACTGGTTGCCGAACTTGTCGGCGGCTTCCGTGACGAAATCCGGATTCTTCACCGCCGCCGTGTTGATCGACACCTTGTCGGCGCCGGCCAGAAGCAGCTTGCGGATGTCGGCCACCTGGCGCACGCCGCCGCCGACGGTCAATGGCATGAAGCATTGCTCGGCCGTCCTGGCGACCACGTCGAAGATCGTCTCGCGGTTGTCGGACGAGGCGGTTATGTCGAGGAAGCAGAGCTCGTCGGCGCCCGCGGCGTCATAAGCCTTGGCGGCCTCGACCGGATCGCCGGCGTCGATGAGGTCGATGAAATTGACGCCCTTGACCACGCGGCCGTTCTTGACGTCGAGGCAGGGGATGACACGGGCCTTCAGCATCACTTGCCTTCCAGGGTCGCCAGCAGGTCGACCACCAGCTCGCCGACCAGCGGCGGCACGTCACCCTTGGGGTCGAAGGCCGGATCGTAGGCGGAAATGGTCAGTCCGGCGATCGAGAGCGGGCCGGCGAGGCCGCACATCGCGCTGCGCACCTGCTCGGGCGCCGGGCCGCCCGGGGTTGTGTAGCGGTTGGCCTGCAGCTTCTCGGGGTCGTGCACGTCGAGGTCGACATGCATGTGGACCCGGCCCGCGCCGTCGGCCTTCAGTCTCTGCACCGCGCTTTTCCAGTCCGGGCATTCGGTCCGGATGACCGGCAGCTTCTCGAGCAGCTCCTTCTCGGCCTCGTCGAGGTCGCGCGCGTTGACCAGGACGCAGCGCGACGGATCGAGCGGCTTGAAGCCGGGGATCTGGTTCGCCATCGGCCGCCAGCAGAGGCCGATGCCGTCGAGGAAACCGGTGGTGGAGGTCTCCGGCGTGTTGAGGTCGCCATGCTGGTCGGCCCAGATGATCGCGTCGGCGCCCGAGCCGGCGACGGCGCCGGCGCTGGTCAGGCAGTTTCCGGCCAGCACGATCGGAAACCGCTTCTTGTCCAGCGCGATGCGGACCTCGCCCGACACGGAGTTGCAGACGGCAAATCCGGTGCTGATCTCGCGCTCTTCCTCGTCCTCGACCACCTTGCCGATGTCGAGCACTTCGACATCATGGCCGGCGAGCTTCAGCGCGTCGGCCAGCCCGCCGGCAATCAGCGCGTCCGGGCCCTTGCCGCAGCCGCCGAGGAAATGGCCGCTGTCATAGGGGGCCAGGATGATCGAGATGTTCACGGTCTTGCCTCCGCCCTTTCGCCGCGCAGGATCGCCAGCGCCTCGGCCGGGTCGATACGCCCGTCATATAGGGCGCGGCCCGAGATCGCGCCTTCGAGCTTTTTCGCGTCGGGCATGGTCATGCGCACGATGTCGGCGATCGAGGCCAGCCCGCCGGACGCGATCACCGGAATGGAAACCGCCTCCGCTAGGTCGATGGTCGAATCCCAGTTGATGCCGGTCAGCACGCCGTCCCGGTCGATGTCGGTGTAGATGATGGCGGCCACGCCGGCGCCCTCGAATTTCCTGGCCAGCTCGATGACGCCGAGCTCCGAGGCCTCGGCCCAGCCCTCGACGGCCACCTTGCCGCCCTTGGCGTCGATGCCGACCGCGATCTTTCCCGGAAAAGCCTTGCAGGCTTCCTTGACGAGTTCGGGTTCGCGCACCGCCACGGTGCCGAGGATGACGCGCGTCAGGCCGCGGTCCAGCCAGTCCTCGATCTGCGGCAAGGTGCGGATCCCGCCGCCGAGCTGCACCGGGTTCTTCGTCGCCTTGAGGATGGCGCCGACCGCGGCGCTGTTGACGCTCTGGCCCTTGAAGGCGCCGTTGAGGTCGACGACATGCAGCCACTCGAAACCCTGTACCTCGAAGGCCTCGGCCTGCGCGGCGGGGTCGTCATTGTAGATGGTGGCGGTGGCCATGTCGCCGTGTTTCAGGCGCACGCATTTGCCGTCCTTGAGGTCTATCGCGGGAAACAGGATCACGGTCAGGCGCCCTCGACGATGACGAAATGACCGGTCGACGCCGCCAGCCGGAATTTCAAGGCGTCCTGATACTCGGGCGATTCATAGCAGGCCACGGCCCTGTCGTAGGACTCGAACTCCACCACCACATGGCGATTGCCCGTCGGTCCTTCGGGGTCGGCGTGGCGTCCGGCCCGCACCAGGAACTTCGCGCCATACTTGGCGAAGGCTTTGGCGTTGGCTTCGATATACTGCTTGTAGACCTCGGGGTCGCGGACGTCGACCAGCGCGATCCAGTAGCCCTTCTTGTCCATCTAGGGCCTCCATCTCATGAAATTGCTGATCAGGGCCAGGCCGAGCGCCTGGCTTTTTTCGGGATGGAACTGCGTGCCGGCGAGGTTGTCGCGGGCGACCGCGGCCGTCACCGGGCCGCCATAGTCGGTGACCGCCAGCACCTCGTCCGGCTTGCGCGCCTCGAGATGGTAGGAATGGACGAAATAGGCGTGCAACCCCTTCGGTCCGGTCTCGATGCCGGAGAAGAGCGGATGCTGCCGTTTCAGCTCGATCGTGTTCCAGCCGATCTGCGGGATCTTCAGCGCCGGATCCTTCGGCGTGATCTCCTTGACGTCGCCGGCGATCCAGCCGAAACCCTTGGTGACGGTCTTCTCGAGACCGCGTTCCGACATGAGCTGCATGCCGACGCAGATGCCGAGGAACGGCCGCGCCTTGGCGATGGCCACTTCTTCCACCGCTTCCCACATGCCGGCGACAGCACGCAGTCCCGCGGCGCAGTCGGCATAGGCGCCGACACCCGGCAGCACGATCCGGTCGGCGGTGCGCACGCGCTCGGCATCGGCGGTGAGGTCGATGGTTGCCGCGATGCCCGCCTCGCGGGCCGCGCGCTCGAAGGCCTTGGTGGCCGAGCGCAGATTGCCCGAGCCGTAGTCGATGATGGCTACCCGCATGTCAGGGCCTTCCAGGCGTATGGGTCAGTCCCAGCGCCATGCCGGTTTGCGGCGCGCGTGCCAGCGAGGCGTCCGGCACGATGCGCGGCATAGGCGCGGGCTCCTCGCCGTCGTCGCCGGTTTCCATCGCATGGCGTATTTCGGCATCGCCGGGATTGTCGGCCTCGACCACGCCCCATTCCCGCCAGCCGCGCCGGCGCAACGCCGCGACGCGCAGGCCCTGGCCTTCGAACCCGACATAGAGCGAGACCAGCAAGGAAAGCACCGACCCTGCCCATTCGAGCCCGAGGCTCTTGCCGGCCATCGACAGGATCGCCATGACGACGAAGGTCGAGGCCGCCTCGATCCACAGCCGGTTCCAGGCGAGCCACAGCGGCGCGACCAGGAAACCCAGCCAGGTGAAGCCATCGCGCACGAAACGCTCGCCCTCGGCCTTGTTGCCGTCCGCTGGCGGCTGCATCACGACATAGATCGCCATAGGGCTATCCTTTCAGGGATCCCTTGGTGGAAGGCACCGCGTCAGGCTGGCGCGGATCGGGCTCCAGGGCCGCGCGCAACACCCGCGCCACCGCCTTGAAGCAGGTCTCGGCGATATGATGGTTATTGGCGCCGTAATGGTTGGCCACATGCAGCGTGATGCCGGCATTCTGTGCCAGCGCCTGGAAGAACTCGCGCACCAGCTCGGTGTCGAAACTGCCGATCTTCGGCGACGAGAAGGCGACGTTCCAGACCAGGAATGGCCGGCCGGAGACGTCGATCGCCGCCCTGGTCAGCGTCTCGTCCATGGCAAGGTCGATCGAGGCATAGCGCATGATGCCGCGCCGCTCGCCCAATGCCTTGCTCAACGCCTGCCCGATCGCGATCCCGGTGTCCTCGACCGTGTGGTGGTCGTCGATATGCAGGTCGCCCTTGGCCCTGATCGTCATGTCGATCAGCGAATGCCGCGACAGCTGGTCGAGCATATGGTCGAAGAAGCCGACCCCGGTCGAAATGTCGGATTTGCCCTTGCCGTCGACATGGACCGAAACCGAAATCTCGGTTTCCCTGGTCTTGCGGCTGACTTCGGCCGAACGCGTCATCGCTCTGTCCTTATCGGGGGCATCGGGCTTGAAAACGAGAGCCTTCTATCAGCATGATCCGGCGATTGCCAGTTTCCATTCCGGCGGCTATCGGCCTTGCCGGGCGGCGGTTTGCAATCGTTCGCCATGTGCATACATATGGCCGGTCAAACTCACTCGTACCGCGCCAATCGCCTTCAAGGGATAGCGCGAATCGGAGCAATACATGTCGAATGAACTTTCCATGCACGCCACGACCATCGTCAGCGTGCGCAAGGGCAGCAAGGTCGTGATCGCCGGCGACGGCCAGGTCAGCCTCGGCCAGACCATCATGAAGGGCAATGCCCGCAAGGTGCGTCGCATCGGCAAGGGCGGCGGCGTCATTGCCGGCTTCGCGGGCGCCACCGCCGACGCCTTCACCCTGCTCGAGCGGCTCGAAGCCAAGCTCGAACAATATCCCGACCAGCTGACGCGGGCCTGCGTCGAGCTCGCCAAGGACTGGCGCACCGACCGCTATCTGCGCCGGCTGGAAGCCATGATGCTGGTCGCCGACAAGTCGGTCTCGCTGGCGCTGACCGGCAATGGCGACGTGCTCGAGCCCGAACATGGCGTCATGGCCATCGGCTCCGGCGGCAATTACGCGCTGGCGGCGGCGCGCGCGCTGATGGATACCGACAAGGACGCCGAGGAGATCGCCCGCAAGGCCATGCAGATCGCGTCCGACATCTGCGTCTACACCAACAACAACTTCGTCGTCGAAACGCTTGATGCAGCTTGAGGTCCATGATCGGGGAGAGGATCATGGCCGACCAGGAAGACAGATACGATTTTCGGCCGGTCACAGTTAAGGACCTGCCGATGATCGCCGGCTGGTTGCGCGAGCCGCATGTCGCCGCCTGGTGGGACGATCCGGAAAAGGAGATCGCCGAGATCCGCGAGCATATCGATTCGGTCTCGGTGGAGCCGCTGATCGTCGAGCTCGACGGCAGGCCGATCGCCTACCTGCAGAGCTATGACCCGCATCTGGAGGACGACCATCCCTATGCCGACCAGCCCTTCGGCACGCTGGGCGTCGATCTTTCGATCGGCCCGCCGGAACTGGTCGGCATGGGCCATGGCTCGGCCATCCTGCGCCAGTTCGTCGAGGAGCTGTTCGAGGAAGGCGCGCCGCGCGTCATCATCGATCCGCATCCCGACAACGTCCGCGCCATCCGCGCCTATGAGAAGGCCGGCTTCAGGCGGATCGGCCGCAGGCATTCGCAATATGGCGACGTCATGCTGATGGCTGTCGACGCGACCGAAGACGACGAAAATCTGGGGGACTGAGGCAATGACCACGCCCGAAGAGGACAAGACGCTTTCCGCCTATGAAGACAGCTGGCGCATGGGGCTTCTCATCGTGCTCGTCCTGGTCATCTTCCAGGCCGGCGTCCTGTACGGCATGGGCCATCCGCCGATCTGCACCTGCGGCTATGTCAAGCTCTGGCACGGCGTGGTCAACAGCTCGGAGAATTCCCAGCACATCGCCGACTGGTACACCTTCTCGCACATCATCCACGGCTTCCTGTTCTATGCGCTGGCGAGGTTCCTCTTTCCGCGTTCGCCGATCGGGTTGAGGCTGGCCTTCGCCGTCCTCATCGAGGGCGGCTGGGAAATATTGGAAAACAGTCCCTTCATCATCGACCGCTACCGCGCCGGCACCATCTCGCTCAATTATTTTGGCGACTCGATCATCAACTCGGTGTCCGACACGCTGTTCATGGCGCTGGGATTTGTGATGGCGCGAAAGCTACCTATATGGGTGATCGTGGCCCTGGCGCTCATCTTCGAGTTCGGCACGGGCTACATCATCCGGGACAATCTGACGCTCAACGTGATCATGCTGCTGCATCCGTTCGAGTCCATCAAGCAGTGGCAAAGTGGAATTTGAGTAGCATGAGCACCTTTTCTCCCCGCGAAATCGTTTCGGAACTCGACCGTTTCATCATCGGCCAGAAGGACGCCAAGCGCGCCGTGGCCATCGCGCTTCGCAACCGCTGGCGCCGCCAGCAGCTGGAAGGCCAGATGCGCGAAGAGGTGATGCCGAAGAACATCCTGATGATCGGCCCGACCGGCGTCGGCAAGACCGAGATCTCGCGCCGCCTGGCGCGGCTCGCAGGCGCGCCCTTCGTCAAGGTCGAGGCGACGAAGTTCACCGAGGTCGGCTATGTCGGCCGCGACGTCGAGCAGATCGTGCGCGACCTCGTCGAGGTCGCCATCGGCCTGACGCGCGAAAAGATGCGCGAGGACGTCGCCGCGCGCGCCCAGGTGAACGCCGAGGAACGCGTGCTGGAAGCGCTGGTCGGCAAGACGGCGAGCCCGGCCACGCGCGACAGCTTCCGCAAGAAGCTGCGCGACGGCGAGCTCGACGACAAGGAGATCGAGATCGAGGTGGCCGATACCGGCAATGGCGGCATGCCCGGTTTCGAGATTCCCGGCATGCCGGGCGGCAATGTCGGCGTGCTCAACATCAACGACATGCTGTCGAAGGCGATGGGCGGCCGCAGGACCAAGACCCGCAAGACCACGGTGCGCGATTCCTACGCGCTCCTGGTCAACGACG